>JARYMD010000134.1 GCA_029907285.1 Verrucomicrobiota bacterium
CCGGTGGAAGCTCTTTGGCAGCAGGCCAGCGTCGATGTCTTCCTGAGGGTTGTACTACGCTTGCACAAGCAATGTGAGTTCAAGAACAGTTGTGTTGAAGGTGCTTATCAGTGCAACATCGGGGTTTTAGCTTTGAGGTAATTCAGGATTTGGTGTTTCATAATGTGGTTTTTGTTTTTGGGCTGTTGAGTGTTGGTTTTCGTGGTCAATCTCCGTGTTGAATGAAACGAGCGTTGCAGGGATGCATCTTTGGAAAGAACCCTGCCGGGACTTCCTGCTGAGCAGACGAATTCCACGGGCTGGTCTCGCAGAGCGGGGCGGCGACAGTCACTGAATCGTGCACCGTAGCCGCAAGTTAGTCGGCGGGAAGCAAAATTGGTTGTCGGGTTGATGCGGCCTAGACGGCCGCGCTCCCGGGGCGATTGCTTTTTCCAGTGCGTTGCGGGAGCGCGGCGATTCTTCGCCGCACCCAGCCGGTGAATATGCGAGGCAGGCGCGCGGGAGACTGGTGATCACCCGTCGGGCTTATGGCGCCCAATGTGTGGCCGGTCTGAGTCGGGGCATGGCTAGCTGATTGAGTGGACGCACCGCGGGCACAGGGTGGGATGCGCGGAGTTGGCGCCGACTTCCCTGTCCCAGTGCCAGCAACGTTCGCATTTCTTTCCTTCAGCTCGTGAAACGGTGATTTTCGGCAGTGCTGCTGAAGCTTTTATGACATCGGTTGCAGTCTCGGGCACGGGCGGCGCTGCGATTTCCTTGAACTCGAGATTGGAGACGTTCAGCAGCTCGCGCAAAGCTTCCTTGTGGGGAATGAATGGGGCAAGCGCCTGAGGCGGGCCTTCGAGGGTGACCTGTGCTTCGAGGGCTTTGCCGATCAATTTGTTTTGGCGTGCGGTTTCGAGTTCAGGGAGTGCGCGTTCGCGCAAGCCGATCAGCATTGCCCATGTTTCCTGTTCGGCCTTTGTGCATAGGGGCCCGAGCGGCTGCCAGTCTGCGGTGTGGATTGACGGGAAGTCCGGGTGTGGAATGAACTCCCACGCTTCATCTGCTGTGAAGCAGAGGATGGGTGCGATGCATTTGCAAAGGCCCTGGACAAGCTTGTGGAGGACAGTCTGGGTTGAACGGCGGCGCGGTGAATTGGGCGGGTCAGTATAAAGCCGGTCTTTGACGATGTCGTGGTAGAGGGCTGATAGCTCGACTGCAGCGAACTGGCTTACACGTTGATAGACGAGGTGAAAATCGTATTTCTCGTAGGACCGGAGGACATCGGCCTCGACTCTTGCGTACTCATCCAGAATCCACCTGTCCAACCCATCAAGCTGATCGATGGGCACCGCGTGTTGCCGGGGGTCAAAATCAAAAAGATTGGCGAGTTGAAAGCGCAGTGTATTGCGCAAGAGCCGGTAAGTCTCGGCCACTTTTTCGAGTCGGTCTTCACTGACGACGATATCGCCCTGAAACTCCTGTGAAGCGACCCAGAGCCGGACGACGTCGGCTCCCCATTGCTTCACGTATGCATCAGCGGTTTGGGGTTTTACGTATCCGCCGGCACCTTGTTTGCTTTTGGCGATTTTTTCGCGATCAGCGTCGAGAATGAAACCGTGGGTTAAGACCTGCCGGAAGGGAGGGGCGCCATTTCCTGCAAGGGAGAGAAGGAGTGAAGATTGGAACCAGCCGCGGTGTTGATCGCTGCCTTCGAGGTACAGGTCGGCTTGGAATGGCAGGGGCGAACCGCGAAATTCCGGTCTTGCTGCGATGACTGCGCGCGATGACGATCCGGAATCGATCCACACGTCGAGTGTATCGGTCGATTTCCTGACTGCTTCGGGGCCGGTCCAATCGGCGGGGCGGCATCGGGCCCACAATTGTTCTGGTGGCAGCTCGAACCAAAAACCAGACCCTTCTTTTTCGACGATGTCAGCCACTTTGCGAATGATTCTGACGTCGAGGATTGGATTGCCCTTTTGGTCGTAAAACGCGGGGATGGGGACGCCCCATGTTCGTTGGCGGGATATGCACCAGTCAGGCCGTGATTTTACTGCTGCCTCGATTCGGCTTCGGCCCCAGGCAGGAATCCACTCCACCTGTTCGATTGCGGCCAGAGCGCGGTCTCGGAATTTCTGTGGTGCAGTTGGCTGGATTGATGCGGCATTAAGAAGTCCGCTTGGGATGGTTTGGCTACTCGGTGTGTGGTCGATGTTTATGAACCACTGTTCCATGGCCCGGAAAATGACGGGGGTTTTGCTTCGCCAGCAGTGCGGGTAGGAGTGATGGTAATGCTCACTGAACAGGAGGACGCCGCGTGCTCGGAGTTCATGGAGAACAGCCGAGTTCGCTTCGCTTTCGCCGTGCTGTTCGAGAATGGATTTGCCGACCATGGCGGGCGGCATTTGCTGTTCTATTGGAAGATCATCAGTGTAGGCAAGGCGCCCTTCATCATCGACGGGGGAGTATATTGGCAGGCCGATTTTGGAGCCGAGGACATAGTCTTCGAGTCCGTGGCCCGGTGCGATATGGACGAAACCCGTGCCGGTTTCGTTGTCCACGAACTCGTCGCCGGGGACGAGCTTGCCTGTGCGGTTGCAGAACGGGTGCTGGTATTCAAGGTCAGCGAGGTGCAAGCCGTCGAGGCTGCGGACGATCTGGTACGGATGCCAGCCGCATTTGTCTGCAACAGTGCTCAACAGCATTGTTGATACGATGTAATCTTCGCAGCGACCGTTCTCGCCGACGCCGACCCTGACCAATGAATAACTGAAGGTTGAATTGTAAGCGATGGCAAGGTTGGCCGGCAAAGTCCATGGCGTAGTGGTCCAGATCACGACGAATGTTCCGGGCATTCCGACGACCGGGCATTTTACATAGATGCTCTGGCTGATATGGTCCTTATACTCGACCTCGGCTTCGGCGAGGGCGGTTCTGCACGGAATGCTCCAATAGACCGGTTTCTTGCCTCTGTACACGTACCCCTGCTCGACGAGGCTCGCGAAAAGGCGCAGTTCCTCGGCTTCGTACTGGTGGTGTAGCGTGAGGTAGGGATTATTCCAATCGCCGAGCACGCCCAAACGCTGGAATTGGGCGCGTTGCACGTCCACATATTTGAGCGCGTACGCCTCACACTCGCTGCGGATTTCTGAGGCGCCGTGGTTGGTCTTGCCCTTTTTGCGAAGGTCCTGAACGACTTTGAACTCGATTGGCAAGCCGTGGCAGTCCCAGCCTGGGATGAACGGCGCCTGCCAGCCGCGGAGTGTTTTGTATCTGACGATGATGTCTTTGAGTATCTTGTTCATGGCGGTGCCGATGTGGACGTCGCCATTGGCGAACGGCGGGCCGTCATGCAAGACGAACTTTGGCGAGTTTTTTCTGGTGGCCTGAATGTGTTCGTAAAGCTTAGCTGCCTGCCAGCGTTCAAGGCGCTCGGGTTCACGGGTCACAAGGTCCGCTTTCATCGGGAACCCGGTGCGCGGCAAATTCAATGTTTCTTTGTAATCCATTTTTGGTGTCCGTTTTGGCCGGCCGATGATGGTTTCATTTCCATTTGCAATCCAACATGCGCGTCGCGCAGTACCCGGTCGGCTCCAACATGGCAATCGTACGTGCCGAAAGCTCTGGATTAAACCCGCAACCGTCGGTGTTGACAAGACGCGATTCAGTGCTCTGAATCACTGCGTGAAACCGTCCAAGACGACACTTCAGGAACAAAATGATGACGCAGTGAACGTGCCAGGCCTTGAACGCTGGCTCGACGCGCACGAATCGCTGCTCAGAATCGCACTCGAGAATGGCCCGCCCGAGAGCGCGCGGCGGTTTTTGACCGGGATGTTGGAGCGGTTCAGAGCAGCCGGCATTGAAGCGCCACAGCCAACCAGCACACCGTATTTGAACACGATTCCGGCCGATCAACAGCCGCCGATGCCCGGCGATCGCGCCATCGAGAAACGCATCAAGAGCTACATTCGATGGAACGCAATGGCCATGGTGGTGAACGCGAACCGGCTTCACAGCGGATTGGGGGGACACATCTCGACTTACGCGTCATGTGCTACGTTGTACGAAGTTGGCTTTAATCATTTCTTCAAAGGCGCCGGGAACGGTCATCCGGCTGACATTGTCTATTTGCAGGGGCATGCGTCTCCGGGCATTTACGCGCGTGCGTTCTTGGAAGGGCGTCTGGACGAGAAAGACTTGCACAATTTCAGGCAGGAACTGGCGGAGGGCGGCAGGTTGCCGTCTTACCCGCACCCGTATCTGATGCCGTCATTCTGGCAATTCCCGACTGTGTCGATGGGGTTGGGGCCGATCCTTTCGATATACCAGGCGAGGTTCAATCGGTACCTCAAAGCGCGCGGGCTGATTTCCGATCCTGAACCGCGTGTGTGGTGTTTTGTGGGCGACGGTGAGTGTGATGAACCGGAAACGCTGGGTTCAATCACTCTCGCAGCGCGCGAGCATCTCGACAACCTGACGTGGGTGGTGAACTGCAATTTGCAGCGGTTGGACGGCCCAGTCCGCGGCAACGGCAAAATCATTCAGGAACTCGAAGCGCTTTTTCGTGGCGCGGGATGGAATGTCATCAAGGTCATTTGGGGGTCTGATTGGGACCCGTTGTTGGCCGCGGACAAGACCGGTCTGCTTGTCAAGCGGATGGAAGAAGCGTTGGACGGTGATTACCAGAAATACACGGTCGAACCCGGCAGTTATATCCGCCGCCATTTCTTCGGAAAATACCCGGAACTGCTCGAACTGGTGAACCATCTGACTGACGAGCAGATTCGGAAACTTCTCCGCGGCGGGCACGACCCGGTAAAGGTTTATGCTGCATACCATGCCGCAGTCAATCACCGCGGCACGCCAACAGTTATCCTTGCAAAGACAGTCAAAGGCTACGGCCTCGGCGAGGCAGGGGAAGGCCGCAACATCACTCATCAGCAAAAGAAACTTAATGAGAAAGAGCTCCGCGAGTTCAGAACCCGGTTCAACATTCCAATCAGCGACGAAGAAATCGCGGAAGCCCCGTTTTACCGTCCGCCGGATGACAGCCCGGAAGCCATCTACCTCATGGAACGCCGGAAAGCTCTGGGTGGTTTTCTCCCGGCACGGTCGTCTTCGGCGCCGGCTTTGGAAGTTCCCGGCCGCGAGTTTTTCGCCGAGTTCCTCAAAGGCTCGGGAGCGATGGAGGTTTCTTCGACGATGGCTTTCGTGCGGATGCTGAGCTTGCTGGTGCGGCACCCGAAGATCGGGCGGCACATCGTCCCAATCATACCCGACGAAGCCCGGACTTTTGGGATGGACGCGCTGTTCCGCGAAATCGGCATCTATGCGCACCGGGGCCAGCTTTACGAGCCGGTGGATATGAAATCGCTGCTCTATTATCGTGAAATGCCTGACGGGCAGATTCTCGAAGAGGGGATAACTGAAGCCGGGGCAATGTCTTCGTTCATCGCCGCGGCGACAGCATATTCAACGCACGGCGTCAACATGATCCCGTTCTACGCTTATTATTCGATGTTCGGTTACCAGCGCGTGGGCGATCTGATGTGGCTGGCCGGGGACATCCGGGCGAAGGGATTCCTGCTCGGCGCAACTGCAGGCAGAACAACACTCGCCGGCGAAGGGCTACAACACCAGGATGGCCACAGCCTTTTGTTGACAAGCGTGGTTCCGACACTGCTCACTTACGACCCCGCTTTTGCCTACGAATTGGCGGTGATCATTGCGGACGGGCTGCGTCGGATGTACCTCGAGAACGAGGAGCTTTTCTATTATATCTGCCTGTACAACGAGAACTATCGCATGCCACCGATGCCCGCGGGCTGCGAAGAGGGCATTATTCAGGGGCTTTACAGGTTTAAACAAGGCCCCCAAGGGCTGTCACATAAGGCTCATTTGTTGGGTAGCGGTCCTCTTCTGAGAGAAGCTTTGCGCGCCCAGGAAATTCTGGCTGAACGGTACGATGTTTCAGCCGACGTGTGGAGCGCGACGAGCTATAAACGATTGCGCACCGAGACCTTGTTGTGCCAGCGCTGGAATCGGCTCCACCCGGATGAAACGCCTCGCCGGTCATACCTCGAACGCACGCTTGCGCCGGAGTCAGGCGTGTTCGTGGCCGTCTCTGACAACGTGAAAGCTGTTCCTGACATGATCGCACCATGGGTGCCCG
Organism: Verrucomicrobiota bacterium; assembly: GCA_029907285.1. Classification (GTDB taxonomy): domain Bacteria; phylum Verrucomicrobiota; class Verrucomicrobiia; order Limisphaerales; family J093; genus JAAYVR01. The sequence continues at coordinate 6,161 of JARYMD010000134.1, forward strand.
GCGGTCTCACAACGCTCGGCACCGACGGTTTCGGTCGAAGCGACACTCGCGCACGGCTTCGGCGGTTTTTCGAGGTGGACGCCGAGAATGTGGTCGTTGCAACTCTTCATTCGCTGGCCGCCAGAGGCGCCGTCGAGCCAAAAGTGGTCGCTCGCGCGATCAAGGAATTGGGAATCGACCCTGACAAGGCGTTTCCTGCCCTGGTGTGATTGTCGGTGTGGAACTGCAGTTGATGCACAGCGAATTTTAGCTTGGCGCGCGTGTTGGCGAACGGCTTGTAGTGCAGGCTTCAGCCTGCGTCTCCCGCGCGCGGGTTTCCCAACCGGCTTTGAGGGGCTTGGGCAGCACATTTCGCAGCGCGGCGCAGTCGGAACCAAAGTTGCCCGACGGGCACTGGCTCCGCACCTATCAATGCAAAGGACTTTTTCGGGTGCAATCCATTCGCTGGACATAAATCGTGCGCTGTTTGATTCGACCTGCCTCGGAGAGTCACGACCAGCCCCGTAGGGGCGGCATCTTTGTAGCAGGCCAGCCCCTGACAACCTCATGAGCCCGGTAGGGGCGACATCAAAGCCCCCCGTACCAGCAAGGCAACCGACGGGTTTTTACATGCGCGTTGAGTGCGATGCCGCTCCTACGGAGCTTGTCCGGTGTGCTGTCCGCCCCCACTACAAATATGTCGGCCCTACGGGCCTTGGCTCTGGCCAACAGACCACCAGGTCGGTCAACCGACAGGAACTTTCAACGTGCGACGTTCAACTCACAACGTTCAACGGCGTCGCGGGTTGGCCATGCGAATGGCTTCGCCCGCCCGCGGCGGCCAGAATCCCGCCTTTGGGCAGCTCTTGAAAACCAGCACTCAATGTGCAGCAACACCTTTGAAAGTTGAACGTTGAGCGTTGCGCGTTGCACGTTCCCAGATAAAGGGTCCGCCGGGTGAACCGGTTGGAACGTTCAACGTCCAGCGTTCAGCAGCAGAGCGGTCAACAGCGCAGCCGTCATGAACCCGGCAGGCGCCGATTCACTGCCCCGCAGTCAACTTTGGTTCCGGCTGCGCGGGGCTGTTGAATATGTAAGTCGAATACTGAACGGCGGCTATGCCGCGTCTTGACAGCCGTGTTGCGGATTTCGGACACTTGCGGCTCTTATGCCTGAATTGGAAGCAAACGATTTGATGGAAAAAGTTGTGTCGCTGTGCAAGCGGCGGGGATTCATTTATCAGTCTTCGGACATATACGGCGGGATAACGGGTTTTTGGGATTACGGGCCGCTCGGCGCCGAGCTGAAACGGAACGTCAAAGAACTTTGGTGGCGGCAGATTGTCCTGCTTCGTGACGACGTGGCCGGCCTCGATGCGACCATCATCATGCATCCGAAAGTCTGGAAGGCGTCGGGGCACGTCGATACGTTCAACGATCCCATGATCGATTGCAAAGTGTGCAAGGGCCGGTTCCGCGCAGACCAGGTCAATGAAATCCCGTGCCCGCGCCATCCCAAGATGAGTGTTGCCCAATGCCCGTGCGAAAAAACAGCGCCGCGCCCGTTCAACCTGATGTTCAAGACCTACGTCGGCCCGGTGGCCGACGAAGAGAGCGTGGCGTTTTTGCGACCGGAAACCGCCCAGGCGATTTTTGTCCAATTCAGGAATGTCCTCGAAACCTCGCGGCAGAAGGTGCCGTTCGGGATCGCCCAGATTGGCAAGTCGTTCCGCAACGAGGTTACGCCTCGCAATTTCACCTTCAGGTCCCGCGAGTTCGAGCAAATGGAGCTCGAGTTTTTCATCAAGCCGGACGAAGCCGTTGAGGCTGAGGCCGGTTCAGTTGCCGAACCCAACGGCTCCGGGCATCCGGGCGAGCCGCAGCGGAACTGGGGATGGCGGGCTTGGCTGCAGTACTGGGTCGAGGAGCGCATCCGGTTTTACGAGAGCATCGGCTTGCCGCGCACTTCGCTTGTGGAATACTGGCAGAAGCCCGAGGAACTGGCTCATTACGCTCGTGCGACGGTTGACATCCTGTACAAGTTCCCGTTCGGCACGCAGGAACTCGAAGGAATAGCCGCGCGCGGCGATTTCGACCTTTCGCAGCATCAGCAGTTCTCAGGCAAATCCATGGAAGTGTTCGACGAAGAAACGCGGAACGCGTTTGCCAAGCTCGATGAAGAGAAACGGAAAGCGCTCTGGCAAAGGTTTTACGAGAACAAGAAGGTGGATTTCGGAAAGCGCGGTTGCCCCGAGGACCAAATCGACCAGCGGGCACGCGAAGCCGCCGACAAGCTGCTTCGCGGAACGTACATTCCGCACGTGATCGAGCCAAGCGCCGGGGTGGATCGTTTGGTTCTTGCATTGATTTGCAATGCTTATGACGAGGACAAAGCGCCCGACGAAAAAGGCAATTTGGAAACCAGAATCGTGATGCGTTTTCATCCTCGCGTCGCGCCAATCAAGGTGGCCGTGTTTCCGCTCCTGAAGAACCGGCCCGAGCTGGTTGCAAAAGCACGGCAGGTCCGCGATCTGCTGCGGCCGCACTTTGCAGTGTTTTATGACGAAGCCGGCGCCATTGGGCGCCGTTACCGGCGGCAGGACGAAGCCGGCACCCCGTTCGGAGTCACAGTCGATTTCGACACCCTGGGCGAGAAGGGCGCAGCATTGGCCGATACGGTCACGGTGCGAGACCGCGACACAATGCGGCAGGAGCGCGTCAAGATTGGCGAGCTGGTGGACTGGCTGCGTGAACGATTGCGCTAGCCAGTAAATCTCATTGGAATGAAGTTTTGGGTGTCTTTGCTTTGGTGAGGCAGTGAGATTTCCGGGCCGGGCCGCAGACCCGACACATTGATGGCATCACATCTATGCGGATTAACAGTGCAGATTTGCGTATGAGCGCTGGCAGTGAGAGCTGACCCGGGTTCAGTTGGCGGTCGTGTGCGATCCGTGTTCCGGCACGGCGCATTTGCCCGTTACATGGCAGGCGAAGCAGTGTCCATGACCGGCACATGGATGCAGGTGATGGCACAGGCATGGGTGATGACATCGCTGACGACCAGCGCGGCGATGATGGGGCTTGTGAATTTCACGGCCGGTATTCCCATGCTGGCGTTGTCTTTGGTGGGCGGTGTGGCTGCGGATAGGTTTGACCGGCGGCACATCTTGCTCGCCACACAGGTCGCACAGATTTGTCTGGCGATTACTCTTGGGTGGCTGGTTGCCCATGACCTCATACGGGTGTGGCACGTGCTTGTGGTGGCGTTCATGTTGGGGATTTCAAATTCGTTCGAGATGCCGGCAGCGACCGCTCTTGTTCCTGAATTGGTGCCGCGGAGCGAAGTCGCGTCGGCAATAGCCGTGGAGCGATCGGTTTTCCATGGAACCCGGTTGATCGGGCCTGCATTGGGCGGCTATGTGGTGGCGCGGCTCGGAACCGCTTCAGCGTTTTTTCTGAACGCCTGTTCATTCCTTGCCCTCATTGTCGCGATCATGACGATTCGCCCGAAGCGCGAGTATAGCGTCGAGGAAGAGAAGGAACGCCGCAGCGGCATCAGACAGGGCATCAGATACGTGCGGTCTGACCCGCCGACACTCGGCATGATTGCGCTAATGGCAGCGACAACTTTTTTCCTGTTTCCCGTGATGGCTGTAATGCTGCCGCTTTATGCGAGGAATGAGCTGCAGTTGGGTCCTGACAAAATGGGATGGCTGATGGGCATCGCCGCCTTGGGCTCGTTCACGGGGTCGGTGGGGCTTTTGGCGGTGCCACAGGCAAAGCGTCGAATGCTCATGTTCGGCGGAGTTGCGATGGCCTCGGCCGCGCTGGCGAGCCTTGGATTGGCCCGCGCATTCACAGTTGCGGCCGGATCGCTTGTTGCGCTGACGTTTGGCGCATCGATGATCATCGGCCTTGCGAACACCATCGTTCAGGAGCGAGCCCCCAGCCCGCTCCGAGGCCGCGTGTCATCGGTGGCCGGACTGAGCTTTTTCGGGCTGATGCCATTCGCGAGCTTAGGGGTGACAAGCGTTGCCGACATAATCGGAATGAGAACAGCGATGCTGGTTTCGTCGGGTCTCTTCGTGTTGACAGGGACAGCGATCCTGTCCCGCAAATTTCACCGGCCGCCTCCCGCGGATACACCCATACCTTCAGTACGGTAAGATTTTCAGGCGCAGCAAACCCGTGGCAATCCGGAGTTTCCGAGGCCGGGGTTTCGGAGTTTCGGCGGATTCACGAATAGGTTGTAGGTTGGCAGGCACTAGAGGT
>JARYMD010000135.1 GCA_029907285.1 Verrucomicrobiota bacterium
CCGTCCACGATGCCGAGTCGGCCGTTGAACGTGCGCGCCGCGGTCTCGCGCCCGCCGGGGATGCCGACCGTCACGCGCAGCGGCCCGTCCGGCAAGACGGCGCGCACGGCGGCGGCGATCATCGCACGCGGCACAGGGTTGATGGCGGGCTCACCCGGCGCGATTTGCAGGCCCGCGCGGGTGACCGTGCCCACGCCCTCGCCGGCGACGAACGCGATCGCCTCGTTAATGAAGCATTGCAAACTGTGCGGCTTGAATCAGTGGCCGACCGCCGTCCTTCGGAGCTTTCAGGCGGCCAACAGCAACGTGTTGCACTGGCGCGTGCGCTGGTGATACGGCCGGACGTGTTGCTCCTGGACGAACCGCTTTCGAATCTCGATGCGCGACTGCGACTCGAGTTGCGCGAGGAAATCCGCCGCATTCACGACCAGACTCATATCACGACACTCTACGTGACCCACGACCAGAAAGAGTCGCTTTCGATGGCCGATCGCATTGCTGTGATGCGATCGGGCGTGGTTGAACAGGTCGGCGATCCCCGGGCGGTCTATTCCAAGCCTGCAACCCGGTTCGTTGCCGATTTCATTGGCGAGTGCAATTGGCTGCCAGGCACGATCAACGCCAATGCAGAAGGTTCCTGCCTGGTCGCCACCGGTTCAGGACAGTTGGAGGTTCGTGACGCCGCCGGTTTCAATGACCGGCAGCCGGTCTGGGCCGGATTCCGCCCGGAAGCAGTGCAATTCGGCATTTCACAGGTCAACCAGTTCAGAGCCAGAGTGGCTCAGGTCACCTACCTTGGCGAAGTCGAGCAGTACGTCTTGGAACTTCCCGGAGGAATCACCATCAAGGCACTGGATGCAAACCCGTTTGAAGTCAGAGCCCGCAACACCGAGTGGCCCGTGCACGTCTCGCCGCGCAATGTCTTCCTGTTTCCCCGGTCCGATTGACCCGTCGCGCCGCCCTGCAACCCGGAAATCTCACTGGCAACGCCATCGGATTCATCCATGCCTTCACTCGAGTGAGATTTCCGGGCCAAGGAAACCCGCGCCCAAGGCGAGAGAATCTCAATTTCCAGATCGCACACTGTGCTCCCCGCTGTGGCCGATTTCGGCAACGCGGCCAGTGACACACCGTGGAAGGTGTCGCTCATTGTTAGGTTTGGCGCGGGTTTCCCACAACGGCTTTTGGTATCTTCCAAGACAACAGCTCAGAGGAACTTGATCACTTCTTTCATTTGCAGCGCCGCAGCCGCAGCCTCGCGCCCGCGATTATGCGCCGGATCAAGACAACGGACTTTCGCCTGGTCACGGTTCTCGAGCAACAGGACCTCGTGAATCATGGGCACACCAGTTTCCACTTGAAGCCGGACCAGTGCATCCGTGACACCGCGGCCAATAAGATCGGCATGGGCAGTTTCCCCCCGGATAATCACCCCAAGGCAAATCACGGCGTCCCAGCCGGGCTTTTCCTGGCGTGCGAGCCGCGCCGCCACCACGGGTATTTCAAATGCGCCGGGCACGCGTATGACTTGTATCTGAGATGCTTTGGCGCTGCGGAGTTCAGCGGTGGCAGCGCGCACCATCGAATTGACGTAGCGGGCATTGTATCGCGACGCCACAATCGCGAATCGCCCGCCGCTGTTCCTGGCAGAAGTTGACTTTGTCTTTTGAAGCATGCCGTTTGTCAGAAAAGATGGCCCATCCGATCCCTTTTTGTCTTCAAGTACCTCGCGTTATGTGGGTTTGGCGGGATGCGAATCGGGACCTGCTCGACCACTTCCAGGCCATAGCCTTCCAGACCGATGATTTTCTTTGGATTATTGGTTAACAGCCTGATTTTGCGGAGGCCAAGGTCCGCAAGGATTTGAGCGCCAATCCCGTATTCACGGAGGTCCATCGGATAGCCCAGTTTGAGGTTGGCATCGACGGTGTCCAGCCCCCGCTCCTGAAGCTTGTAAGCGCGGATTTTCGGACCAAGGCCGATGCCGCGACCTTCCTGTTTCATGTAAACTATCACCCCGCGCCCGGCTTGAGTGATTTGGCGCATCGCCTGCCGCAATTGAGGACCGCAATCGCACCGCAAAGAGTGAAACACGTCGCCCGTCAGGCACTCGCTGTGAACACGCACCAAAACGGGGTCGTTGCCCGAAACATCCCCGCACACGAGCGCAAGGTGATGTTGCCCATCAAGCTGGCTCCGATAAAGGTGCAGTTCGAAATCGCCAAATTCGGTTGGCAATTTGACGGTCTCAACGCGTTCCACCAGCCGCGTTCGCTGCCGACGGTACTCGATCAGGTTCTGAATCGACCCCAGCTTGAGCCTGTGTTTTTGAGCAAACCGCCGCAATTGTGGAAGCCGCGCCATGGTCCCATCATCATTCATGATCTCACAAATCACTGCGATGGGCCTGCATCCCGCCAGCACGGCAAGATCGACGGCAGCCTCCGTGTGCCCGGCTCGTTGAAGCACTCCGCCCGGTTTGCATCGCAACGGAAACACATGCCCGGGCTGAACAAGATCGGTCTGCGTCGCCCCCGGGTCTGCCATCACCTGGATTGTCCTTGCGCGGTCTGCTGCACTTATGCCGGTGGTGATCCCGTTTGCCGCATCGACGCTGACCTGGAAGTCGGTTTTGAAGGTCTCGCGGTTTTCGGCGACCATGCTTTCGATCCCAAGCTGTCGGAGCCGTTCTTCTGTTGTGGGAACGCAAATGAGACCGCGCCCGTACTTGGCCATGAAATTCACGGCCTGCGGGGTGACATGCTGGGCTGCCATGATCAGATCGCCTTCGTTTTCGCGTTCGGCATCATCAACAATGACAACCATCCACCCCTTCCGTATATCGGCGATCAAATCTTCGACTTTCGCAAATGCTTGTGTTCCCTTTTTCACTGCTGGCGAATGAAGATACGATTCTGTGAAGGGCTTGTCAGGTCATAAATATGACCCGGCTATGGGCGCGCTCTCTTTCAGGACCTGTAGATGCGCACGTTGGTCTGCGGACTTTCCATTCCGCTTTTGATGTTCCCCGCCGGCTCATCTCGGCTCACAACGCGCTCAGCGCCGCACAGCCGCAACCGAACGCTCGGCTAACCCGGAAATCCAAGCGTCTGGCCCCCCAGACATACCCATGCGTTCAATCGGGTGATATGTCCGCGTTATTGTTCTGTAACCGAAACGTCCCACTGAGTCTCAGTCATTGCAGAGCCAGTGCCTGGCCAAAGACAAAAAACCCGATTACGCAGGATTACGCATGGCTGAAGAGAAATCATACAATCCTTCCACAGTGCTGTGCGCCGTGGATTTCAGCGCAGAGTCACGATTGGCCCTGAAGTACGCGGGGTTGGGCGCGAAACTTTACGGCGCAAGACTGATTGTCCTTCACGCACAGCGGTTTGAGCTTCCGGCCTATTTCACCCCGGATCAAATCGAGACTCTGACAAAGCAATTGGATTCGGCTCGAGCTGGAGCCGAAGATTTGTTGCGCCAATATTCGCGATCTGCGCTGGGGCCGTTGGCCGATTCACTCCCAACAACATACAAGGTGGTGGATCAGCACCCCGTGGACGCAATTCTGGAAACCACGGGCGGTGAAGGCGCAAATCTGGTCGTGCTTGGCACGCACGGCCGAGGCGGTGCCAAGCGGCTCTGGCTGGGGTCTGTGGCGGAGAATGTGGCCACTCACTCGGAAGTGCCGGTGTTTGTTGTCAGGCAAAAAGAGCACGATTTCATTGACATTGCGAATCCTGAGTCGCCCCTGCGCTTGCGGACGATCATCGCCCCCGTCGATTTCAGTGAAACTTCACGCGCAGCGCTCCGTGTTAGTGCCTCGATTGCCGAGCGTTTCGAAGCCAAGGTGTTGCCGGTGTGCGTGGTGCGACAAGATGCCGCGAGTGACCTCCGCAGGTCCGAAGCCATGCTGAAGGAATGGCTCGGACAGGTCCACGCAGCGCGTTGCATTGTCGAACCAGTCACCCGCGTCGGACATGCAGCAGAGCAGATCATATCCCTCATCAACGAAACCAACGCCGACCTTGCCGTGGTCGGAGCCGAAAACTCTCGCAGCTCAGGGCATCCTTTGCTCGGGCGAACAACCAAACTGGTGTTGCGTCAGGCGCCCGTCCCCGTGCTGGTAGTGCCGCCGGGCACATGAGCGCCCGACGACCCAGCCACAATGCAGTTACAAAGATGCATATCGATATTGTGCCAGGCTCATTATTTGGGCGCCCCGGGTTCTGACCCGGACCTTGCCAAGTGGTCGGCCGGCCGAGGCTGGCTGAGAGCCTGTCGCCCTGTTGCAAGGAGAAAACAGAACAAATCAAGGAGGTTGTCGTGAGATTACCCAGAATCAAACAGTGTATGCTGCATGTGTGACGTGATCTGCAGGTGAACGCGATCAAGTAAGGGCCCGGAGGAGAAGTCGAGCAAAGGGGACAGCGGCGTTTTCAGAGATCAGAGTTGGGACTGGCCGAAGGCCTGGTGAGGGCGGTCGGCGAAGGGGGATTGTTTTCACTTTGTGTTGTCGCTGGTTTGGTTGGCCTGGTGATTGGAGTGACATGTGCGGTGGCGGGCGTGTTGAGCCGGGCTGAACAAGCATTGTCGGGTCACATCTGAACCTTCCGGGGACTTGTCGTATGCGGTTGGTGGGGGTTTGGCGTGTGCGCCGCAAATAGAGTGACAGGCACGATATCCTTATCGCGCAGTGTTCGAAGTTTCCGACGACCGTTGCAGGCCGTTGGCGGGGGATTGGCGCTGGCGGAGCGAATAGAGTGACAGGCACGATATCCTTGTCGCGCAGTGTTCGAAGTTTCTGACGACCGTTGCAAGCCGTTGGCGGGGGATTGGCGCTGGCGGAGCGGATAGAGTGACAGGCACGGTATTGTCAGGGAACCCGCGGCAAGACGAGAGAATCTGAGTTTCCGGACCGCGCACCGTGCTCGCTTCGGGAGCCTATTTCCGCAACGCGACTACTGACACAGCGCGGAGCATGTCACTCCTTGTTAGGTTTGGCGCGGGCCAGGCAGGATGTGGCAAGCCCGGGTTTGTCCTCTGAAAACCCGCCTGTTTCTTGATTTCAGTTCCGCCGTGACAACACAGGTTGCGCGATCAGGCCCTGCAAAAACTCAAGCTCTTCGTGGTCCAACTGATCGAACAGGCGGCGCGCCCGCATGTCGAAGGATCGACGCGGTTCGCCATCGGCAGAACGTGTGTTTCCATTGTGGAAGCACCAGCCTGCTGCGCCACCCTCGATCGCACCAGCGAGGTCGGTTCTGAAATCTGCTGCCTTTGGTTGCCATTCGCCGTAGCCGCGCCGAAATGGCTCCTGATAATGCACTGGAACAAGGCGCCCGGCTTTTCTGAGCCACTCGAGCACGGTTTTGGTGTGACCAGCGGTTTCTGCCGGAGACCGGCTGGTGCGGGGTCGGTGCGGCGCGAGAAAATCAAGTTCCACATGGAGCACGTACCGCCGAACGTCGTCGTAGGAAAGGTCTCCTCCGGCGTGTGACGCCGTTACAAGCCGTTTTGGGTCGAGCTGTTTGACATGCTGGCGGAGCAACCGCAGTTCATCTGCGCTGACGTATCTGTCATCGCGGATGTTCCGTTCGTTCGCAAGGTCCAGATACCAGTTGTGGTGATGTCCAATCGCTTTCAAAAGCGTGTCAACTGCGCGTTGGTGTGCGGGGAGGCTCGCCAGGCGTGTCGGCCCCGTGGCACCATTTCCGCGGCTCAAGGTGACGTCCACAATCATTCCACGCCGGTCGCATTCTGCCAGCAGCCATTTCAACTTGCTCAAGAACGGCTCCCGTTCATGCCCTTCGTGGTCAACCGCGGAGACGTCGTTTGTGAAGGCCGCCCATGTTGCCCAAACGCGAATCCAGTTGAACCAGTGGCGCTGCAAATCATCGAGGTCCTTCCGGATGAACTCTTCGGGTGCGCCCAGCGCGCCGTAGTAGCTCGCTCCCAACAGAAACGCAGGTTGTCCATCGAGGGTGAAACGGCTCTCCGTCACGCCAAGTTCCACAGCCTGTGCCGAGAACACAAGAATCAGGCAGAACGATGACGCCATGACCAGTTCATGCCAGCGACTAGACATGGCATGAGTCTGCACCCTTGATTTGGAACAGCAACTCCTTTTGCTTTCGCATGCGGTGACCGGGCCGTTCAAGGCCGCGGCCTGTCTTGGAGTGTCCGCACTGATGGGGAAAGATGTGTGTCGCTTCGCACGCTTTGCCGGAATCAAAACAAAGGGTTGGCAAGGATCGAAATCACGGTCAGCGGCCCTTGATCTTCGAGTCCTTCCGTGGCTTTGTCCAGTTTCTGCAACGTAAGCTTGGCATTGTTGATGAGGCTTTCCTCGTTGACCAGTTTTCCCACGGAACCCTGGCCGCGGTTGATCTTCTGCAGTATTTCTTTGAGGTTTGTGGAAGCATCGGTGAGTTCGCGGTAGAGCTGGTCTTCTTTGGCCAGCCTGCCGATTGTTCCTTTGCCCGCCTGAATGTCTGCGACGACCGTGCGTGCTTCGGCCACTGTGGCTTTCAATTCGGATGCTGTGTTGCCGATGTTGGTTACGGTGCCGAGGGCAGTGTTGTAGAGTGAATCGTCGTAAATGAGCTTCCCGACGGTGCCTTTGCCGGAGGCGATTTGCTCGGACACGGCTTGCGCGTTGGTGAGGATTCCCATGATGCGCGGGCGGCTTTCCGTGAGGAAATCGCTGAACGGCGCGATCATCTCGTCCAGGTGAAGGTCGGCGAAATTGGCGGTGATTTTCTTGAGGTCGGTGGCGACGTTGTCCAGTTTGGAAATCAATGTGCCGAAGTCAGCCTGCTCGTAGGTTTGGATTTCCTGGTCGCTGGTTTCAATTGGGCGGCCTGCCGGCGTCCCAAAGTCAATCGCAACGTAGTTTTGGCCCAGCAATCCCGAGAATTTTATGGTTGCACGGCTGTCGGTTCGAATGGTTGCAGTGCGGTCCACTATCTTCATTGTCACCAACAACCGATCATCTGCGAACTGGATGTCTTCAACCCGGCCAATTTCCTTGCCGGCCATTTTGACAGGATCGCCCACCTTGAGTTCCTGGATGCTTGGGAACCTCGCTTTCAGGACAAGGCCGCGCCTGAAGAAATCGAAGCTGCCGGCCAATTCCAGCACTATTGCACCGGCGATGATTGCAAGGGCGAAAAACACTCCCAGACGGGTTTCAAGTGAGCTTCTCATGGTTTGTCCGATGACTGTTTCAAGTTGAAATCAGCAGCAAGAAAACGCTGGAACAATGGGTGTGTGGTATTGCGCACCTCATCAGGCTTGCCGATCGAGTATATGGTCCCATCGTGAATCAACGCGATCCGATCGGCGATCCCAAACGCAAGGTCGCGGTCGTGCGTCACCACAACCGAAGTGACCGACATCCGTCGGTTGAGCTTGAGGATTTCCTCGGCGACTGTCACAGCCATGAGCGGATCAAGCTCGCTCGTGGGCTCATCGTAAAGCAACAGTTCCGGCTCAACCACAAGAGCCCTGGCGAGGGCAGCGCGCTTTTTCATTCCGCCCGACAGCTCGCTCGGCAGTTTGTTTTGTGCGCCTGCAAGCCCCACAAGCTCGAGTTTCTCGGCCACTATCTTCTCGATTTCAGCAGGCGGTTTCAGCCTGTGTTCGGCCAGGTACAGCCCGACGTTCTCGCCGACGGTCAGTGAATTCAGCAATGCGCTCGATTGAAACACCATCGCGATTCTGTGCCTGTCCATCAAGCCGGGAGAACTGATCGGTTCATTGCCGATCAGGATTTCGCCGGCGTCTGGTTTCTCGAGACCGATCAGGTGTTTCAGGAGGACCGATTTTCCACTGCCGCTGGGCCCCATAATGACGAAGACCTCGCCCGGCGCGACCTCGAATGAAATGTCGCGCAGCACAAGTTGCCCGTCGTAGCTTTTGCGAAGGCCGCGGACCTGGATGCCCACGCCGCGGCGTTGGGTCGAGTTCATCGGTCCAAATGCATGAGCAGTCTGGTCAGAAAATAATCCAATATCAGGATCAGCACGATCGAATTCACAACCGCTTTCGTCACCGACCGCCCTATTCCGCGCGGCCCGCCAACAGTCCGAAGTCCTTGATGGCACGACACAGCGCCAATAATGACAGCAAAAACAAGGCTTTTGATCAGGCCGTTGGCGACATCAACGAAGTCAACGCCCGAGCGCAGACTGTTGAAATACGCCGCGTAGCTGATCGCCACTTTGTAGTTGTAAACGCTCACAACCGCCCCGCCAAACCATCCGACCAGATTTGAAAAAACCACCAAGATCGGCAGCGCGATGCTTATCGCCACAAGACGCGGCAGCACAAGATAATGCACAGGATTGATGTTGAGCGTCTTCAAAGCGTCGATTTCCTGATACACAGCCATCGAGCCTATCTCCGCCGCCATTGCAGAACCAATCCGGCCGGATATAAACACCGCCATCATCACCGGCCCAAGTTCCTTGCACATCGACAAACCGACAATCTGTCCAATAAAACTCGAAAGCCCCCGCTCAGCCAGCGTCACACCGGTCTGGAGTGCCAAAACGCCGCCTATGAAAAGCGACAACACACACGCCATCAGCAAGCTCGCGTTGCCAATCTCGAACAATTGATCGAACACTTTCTTCTTGTGGCGCACCACAAGCGGCAGCGCCTGAAATGTGCGCCAGATCAAAATCAGTATTTGTCCGATGTTCTCAAACATGCGCAACCGATTCTCCGCTAATCACTCAGAACGGACGCCGGCATTCCGCAGCATTCTCCGCAAACAAACCCGCAGAAATGCGGCCGGCCTCGCCGCCTTCGCGCCGCGCGTTCGAGGATTTCATCGCTTGTCCACCGCTCATCTTGCCAGTCTGCACAGCGGCTGAACGCTTTGTCTCAGTGGCTGGCGGCTGCTTCTCGGGCTTGCGGCCAAACAGATGCAGCCATCGCCACCATGAGCCTTCAGGGCCGGCGCCGTGTTGCACAAGGCCAAACATCAGCGAGAATCTTTGCGTTGTCGGGGTCCTTTCGCAACGGCAAAGATTCCACAGAAGCGACCAGCTTTGTTTGCCCGCCTGTTTGTCGTTCTCGGAACGCCAGATCGACCAGAGTGGCGAGTAATTTAGCCTGACGCCGTCGTTGTGCGGAAGAAACGGCTCGAGCAAGGCAAGAATCTGAAAGCGTTCGCGGCCTTCCATGTCGCGTCTGGTTATGAACAGGGGCCATAAATCAGTGCGCGAGGCCGTCTTGCCGGTCTGAAGGTTCTGCAGTGTTTCGTCGCAATAAACGCCGAGCAACAATCGAACGACATCGCGCCTGATGGTTTCACTACTGCTGCTGCGTTGTTGATACACCGGCCAGAGGAGAGAGAGCGAATCACGGTCTTCCCTGTGGTCCCTGCTGAACAGGGGGAACACGCGGTCCAGTTGCCTTTCAGGCCCCCGCCCGAAGCTTATCAAAGGCCACGCAAGGTCCGTTTGACTGTACTGGTGGCTCCTGTCGTCTGTCAGTGTTAGTCCAATCGGCCACAGATATGTCCTGATGTCCTTGGCCTGGGAAAGCTGATGGCTGAACAATGGCAAGAGCACCCGCTGGCGGACAGGATTTGTCGTGCCGAGCATTGCGTCATTGTGGAAAAAGACTGGCCACAAAATGAAAAGGGATTCGTGGCCCGGTTTGGTTTCGACCATATCGAATGTGTTTGTTTGCAAGATGACCGCCTGGCTTTCCTTCCCCACCAGTGGCCAGAACTGCCAGCCCCTGAGCCCCGGCCCGTGCCGAACGTGAAATATCGGCACCAGAAAGTTCTCGGTGATAATGTCCTTTTTACGGGTCCGGACATACGCAGGCCACAGAATCCAGTCGGCTTCGTCCCGGAAAAACCGTTTCTCGACATGCCCGTAAATCGGCCAAACCGCAGTGTAGTTAAACGCCGGGTCTGAAGCGCGCCTTTGAAAATAAACCGGAAATAACGATAATTTCTCCCAGCTTGTCCCACTCGCATCATGGCCTGCCGAAAAGCTCAACAGTTGCAGCGCCTGAAAATAGCGTTCCTGGCCGAACCTGTCGTATGTGATTATCGGATAAACAAAATCCCACGATAACCCGTCTGTTTGCGGGCGTTCCTGAACCGAAAACAACGGCGGCAAAGCCATCGTTGTCTCGGCAACTGAACCCCGTCCAAGACCGGACTCGCCAAGACCTTCAAGGGTTGGTTCCCTGACTTCCTCGCTGTACCAGAATGGCCCGGCCGCTTCACGTCGCTCTCCCTCGCCGAGCGTAAGAGAAAACTCCGTGTAAAGCGGCCCGATCCACAAATCCTGGCCACCACGGCTCTCCAACGCAGTCGCGCAAAGGGACAAAAGCAGCTCGACCGCAGT
>JARYMD010000136.1 GCA_029907285.1 Verrucomicrobiota bacterium
CGTTCCCCGGCGTGCCGAAACGCCAAGTGGTCAAGGGAATCCCACAGCAAATCATCGATCGGCTCTTGAGCGCAGGCGGTTGTTCCGGGCACGCGGAAATGGTCCGCGGCTACAACTACGACAGCGTATGCACTGCGATCGACACCGAGTTGTACAAACTGGTCGCATTCGAAATGCTGGCCGAAGCCGGCGTGTTCATTTTTGTCAACACACTGCTGACAGGCGCCATCAGGGACGGCGATCGCGTTCGAGGCGTGATCGTCGAAAGCCGGTCGGGACGCGAAGCATTCATGGCAAAGTCGTTTGTGGATTGTACCGGGTACGGCGATCTGTGCGCTTACGCAGGCGCACAATACACCGAACCAAACGACTATCCAGTGTGCAACAGCGTCGGGATCGGCAACGTGGATATAGACAAATACAACGCATTTCTCGAGGCAAACAATGCTTCAGGCCAGCTTGCCAGAGGACTTCGCAGCGGGCGACCAGATCAAATCGTCCGCACCGGTGCCGAGTGGATCAACGTGCCGGGGCTGGCCGAGGCCGCCCGCGCCATCGGCATGGGCATGATCACCACCACTGTGCATGACAACTACCTCATGTTCATCAAGTGCAACCTCAAGTTGTCAGTCAGCCCAACCAACCGAGACGAAGTGGCCAGGGCCGAACTCGAAATCCGCAGGCGCATGGCCAAGGCCGTTGAGCTCTTTCGGAAATTCGTTCCCGGCTGCGAAAAAGCGTTCATGGCGCGCACCAGCCCAAGCCTGTGCATCCGGCGCGGCCGACGTATCGAGTGCGACTACGACATCACTCTGGCGGATGTGGTTGAGGCAAGGCATTTCGAAGACGAAATCATGGTTTACGGTTTTCACGATTCTGCTCCTCGCTACCAGGTCAAAAACGGCGGCACTTATGGCATTCCTTACCGTGCCCTCTGCGTGCGGGGCCTCGAGAACCTGTACGCCTGTGGCATGATGATTACGTCTGATCATGAGGCTCACATGTCAACTCGCAACACAGTTTGCTGCATGGGCCAAGGCCAGGGCGCAGGCACCGCAGCAGCGCTTTGCGCAGCTCGAAACCTCGGTTCGCGTGACTTGAAGTACGCCGACCTCCGGGATGCCCTCGTCAAAGCCGAAGTCTATTTCGGCTAAAACCAGGTCCCCTCCCCAGTAATCTCGAATCTGAAATCAGTCGCCAATCAGTCGCCGAACCCTTGTGTCACACGACTGCTGGGACCGTACCCGCGGCTGGCCAACGCAAAGTTCCTCGCCCGGGATGTGAATGGTCAGCGACGCTCCGCCGCAGACCGACCAGCCTTGCCGTGCTATAATGCCCAACTGGTGGTCGCCGCTCTCAGCGCCTTGTTCGCCTCGCCAACCCGAAAATCTCAGCGGGATGACCTTCTTGGGTGTGTTTGGTCGTTGAGCCGGTGAAATTCCCAGGTTAGCGTTGTCGCGTGATTGGCACGGCAATCAACGCAGCAGCCATACTCGCCGGCGGAACGGTGGGACTCGCGTCCAAAAGCCAGCTTTCAATTCGCCGACAGCAGAACTTGCGGGTTATTCTCGGGGTATTTGCCGTGTACTTTGGGTTGCGCGCATTTTGGATCGGACTTGGCATCCCGGGCGGACAACGACTGCGGAACTTTCTGGTGGTTCTTATTGCTCTGATGTTGGGGAAACTGACCGGCAATCTGATCGGGATTCAGCGCCGTCTCAACGTATTGGGCAAACACGCAAAACAGCAATATGAATCGGCCGGACAATCCGGGCACCGGCGTTTTACTGATGGATTTGTCGCCGGTGCGATATTGTACTGCATGGCGCCACTTGCCACGCTCGGCGCAATTCAGGACGGGCTTCTGGCTGATTTCCGGATTCTGGTTGTCAAAGCTGTCATGGACGGCATGGCCACGATCACTTTTGCGCGGAGTTTCGGCTACGGCATATTGGCCTCTGCGCTGCCGGTTGCGGCTTACCAGGGCACGATAACATTGCTGACGCGGTTGCTGGCCCCGGAATTGGAAGCGAGGTTTTTGCTTGGCTCGGTTTACGCCGCAACCGGGTTCATGGTTTTTGCGGTGGCATTGGCCATTCTGCAATTGCGCAAAACAGAAGTCTCAGACTACTTCCCGGCGCTTGTGTTCGCACCGGTCCTGTCGTGGTTGGTTCACTGAAAGCGAAGACCAACTTGACGAGAACGCAGAACTGGGCTCTGATTGCCATCGAACGCCGGTCAATCACGGCGTCCCAGTAACAGGACCATGAAATCTAAACTGTCACGTCGCTCGGCTTTGAGCCAGATTGCCACAAGTGCAGCAGCAGTCGGCCTCGTTTCGTCAATACCAACACAAGTTGTTGCCGCGGATGAACAACGCGCCAAGCTGAAAGGCAACATCCACCATTCCGTTTCTGCATGGTGCTATGGGAGCCTTTTCAATCCCGGCAGAAACAGGCCCGCCAAAATGACGTTCGAGGATTTCTGCCGCGAATGTTATCGGATGGGGATCGAATCGGTCGAACTGCTTGGACCCGATGAATGGCCAACCGTCAAGAAGGTCGGCCTCACCTGCGCAATGTGCAACGGACCGGACAGCATCCCTTACGGCTGGAACAGAGTTGAACACCACGACGATCTGTTGGCCAAGTTCGAGAAGGCGATACCTGAAGTGGCCGGCAACGGATTCCCCAACATAATCACTTTCTCAGGCAACCGGAAAGGCATGAGCGACGAGCAGGGAATCGAGAACTGTGTCAAGGGACTCAAGCGGCTTATGCCGATCGCGGAAAAGCACAAAGTGACGGTCATCCTCGAGCTTCTGAACAGCAAGGTCGATCACAAGGATTACATGGCCGATCACACCGCCTGGGGCGTCGAAGTATGCAAGCAGGTCGCCTCAGAACGCCTCAAGCTGCTCTACGACATCTATCACATGCAGATCATGGAAGGCGACCTGATCCGGACAATCAGGGACAACATCCAGTACATCGGCCATTTCCACACGGGCGGAAATCCCGGCAGAAATGAAATCGATTCAACTCAGGAAATCAATTATCCGGCTGTGATGAAGGCCATCGTCGCAACCGGCTACAAAGGATTCGTCGGACAGGAATTCGTGCCCAAACGACCCGATCCGCTCGCTTCGCTCAAGCAGGCGATTGAGATATGCGATGTCTGAGAGCGCTCATGCGCATCAGAGTGTCGTCCACTTCCTCGGGCGTTTTCATCCCGACCGTGATGGCATCAACCAGATCGCTGCGGAACACATACTCGAGTGAAGCGTCTTTTTCATCCGGCTTGGTGAGTTTGCCGGCGCCGAATATTTTCATGCCGACCACGGCTTTGCCGTTGCGGCGGGCAGTGCGCAGGACTTCCGAGACAGCGTCTGTTGCGCCATCCATGCTGTAATCCTGCCCACCGCGGTTGTTGATGCGCGCAAAAATTACGTCTGTCCATGGATGCGTTGCTGCAACGCGCAGAGCGCCGAGGTCATGGCATGATACGCCTACGGCGCGCACCACGCGCTTCTGTTTCAGTTCTGAGAGCTCGTCGCGAACCCGGGCGTACTCATCGGCCCACTTCGCATCGGTTGCGCAATGTATCAGGCAGATGTCAATCACGTCCGTGTCCAGCTCCCGGCGGAATCGGTCCACTTCTTCCTTCGCGCCGCCCGAGGGTGTCACCCAGTCTTCTTTGCGCACCCAGATTTTCGAAAGGAGGGTGAGTTTGTCACGGCGACCGCCTTTGATGACGTCGCGCACAAACGGGTGGGTGCCGTAGAGGTCTGCCATGTCAATGAATGCGATGCCGTTTTCGAGGCTGTGGCGCAGGAGCTTTTCAAAAGCCGCTTTGCCCATTCTTGTGTGGTCTGAAGACCTTGCCCAGCCATTGTAACCTGTGCCCTGGGCGAGCCTCGAGGTTCTGATGCCGGTTCGACCGAGGGCTACCTTGTCACTGCCTGCAAAGCTGTGGGGTTTGGTTTGTGTGGTAGCGCAGCCTGCCAGAAACGGGATGGCTGCGGCCAACCCGGCTTTGGGAAGTGATTTGCCAATGAACTCGCGGCGTGTAGTGGTGTGCATCCGATGCATAATTCCTCCGGGAACGTCGTTTTCTGTGTCAGTGTCTTGTCAGCAAAACGTGCGCTTTGGAACGAGCCTGGTTATTGGGTCGCTGGCCAAACCGCCCACGTCGGCTGTCACGATGCGGTCTGGTTTGCGCCAGGCATTCCATCGCAGCCCGACGAGGCCAATAATAGCCCCAATAGCACCGGAGGCAAATTGAATCGGGCTCATCTTTTGAGCGAATCGAACCATTGCTTGACCATGAGCATGCCGGGCACAGTGCAATCGCCATGTCCAGCCGACGGGTTTGGATCAAGCAGGCTGACCTGCGTTGCGCCGCGGCTGTGGAAGCTGGCAAGTGCGACCTGTGAATTGGCAAAGACCACGTCCGCATCGGCGGCACAATGATAAAGCCGCATTGGCGCCATCGGTGTCCAGCGATACAAGTCATTGTCATGCAGTGCCAGTCTGAGAGGGTTTGCTGCATTGCTGCGCAGGTCGGCAAGGTAATCAGCCCGCAGAGCTCTTGTGATGTCCTTTGGCATCACAGCATTGATCTCCGAGCCGCTGTGATTGCCGTCCAACAATGGCGGCAGAAGCTTGTCGTACGGCGGCGCCAGTATGTCGGCGAGATCAGCCGCAAAATGATACACCGACTGATACGCGGCGAACAGCAGCGCGAAGTAATATGGATTGGGCATGGCCCGACCGGACAGTGCATCGTCGGCGGTCACGCCCGAAAGATCGTATGCGCCGGCCATTGGTGCTGAAGCCGTGATCGAGAATTCGTCAGAATGGTACTCTTCGAGCTCGCGGTGGAGCGCCATTGTCGCATGTCCGCCTTGGGAATATCCCATCAAGAAAAGCTGATTGTTGAGCGGGATTTTTCTGCTGGCGCAAAAAGCGCGCGCCGCGCGCAACATGTCAACTGCGGCGGTCGCTTCAGACGCTGCATGATGATATGGGTGTAATCCCGGTGAATCGCCCAATCCAAGGTAATCGGGCAACGCGCTGACGTATCCGCAACCTGCCAAAACAACGCCAAGCCATTGTTCACCAGCGCTCGTTGCCGAGGGGGCTTCATTCTTTCTTGCAACGGTGCCATGCTGGTAACTCAGAAGTGGCCAGCCAGGTTCGGTACCCTTTGGCACGGCCGAAGCGCCGGAAGCGATTGTTTTGCCCCCGAATGGATCGATTGTTTCGTAAACGAGTTTGTACACCTCAACGTCATGGCTCGCGGCCAACGGGATGCCCGCCATCGACAGCGCCATGTTTATCTGAAACGCGGTGTAAGATGCCAATGCAACGCTGTTCATCAAACGGCCGCGGTCTGCGCGCGTGACCGCAAGCACGCGATAAAAGCGCTTTGCCGACTCAGACGCGGAGATGTCCGTCCATTGGTGTTCTGTTACCGGCCATGGAAAAGGTGCGCGTGGGGTCAACCAAAATGGCACTCCATCCCCGTCCCATGCTTGGACCGTGTACGCCCGGTCTGGAACAGGGTCGCTCCACGCCAGCGTCGCGCCCGTCCCGTCTCGGATCACGGAGTCCATGTGTGGACGCGAAGGTGTTTGTCCAGTGGCAACAAAAGCCGCCGCCAAGGAGAACCCAAGCACAAAGGGAAAAACTGAAACTGGTTTGTTCATTGCGAGACCGCTTGTTCCTCATGTTGTGTTATCGAGGATAACTTCTACGCGGAGTCTGTCATGCATAAATTGCCAGGCTCGCGGCACTTTGCGCTTTGGCACAGAGCGAATGCGCCCCGAATAGTGTGCCAGGCTCGAAGTTCAAAGTTGCAGGCCAACGACCTGTGTCCCGTTGCACACTGAGCGTTGAGAGTTGAGCGTTGAGCGTTATCAAAAGGACCATCTGACTGGCACACCTCTTGGGAACGTTCAACGCCCAACTCTCAACTCACAACGCACAACGCACAGCATTCAACGGGGATGAATGAAAAGGCGCATGGCGGAGCGAAGTCGGCTCCCATCACCTGTCTCCTGTCTCCTGTCCCCTCTCCCCAACTTCCTCACCTTCACGGGGGGCGGTTCCGGGACGCCCGGTTTTTCGAGCTAATCCAGCACCGATTTGACGCTTTGATGTAATGCATCAACGATGTGTGCCATTTGGCTGCCGTTAACGCAGTACGGCGGCATGATAACCACGACGTTGCCGATCGGCCTTGTAAGAACGCCTCGGCGAGCCATTGCTTCACAAACGCGCATGCCGGCTCGATCACGAAGATCAAAGGGTTCTTTTGTGCGCCAATCCTTTACCAGTTCGATTCCTGCAATGAGGCCAACCTGTCGGATGTCGCCGACCTGCGGCAGTTCCCACAATCGGGCCAACTGAGCGTGCATGTCATGCTCCAGACGCAAACGGTCGCGTTTCGACCGCGGGTTCTCAAGAACTTCCATGCTTGCCAGAGCAGCAGCCGCACCCAACTGGTTCGCCGTGTAGCTGTGCCCGTGAAAGAAGGTCTTGAATTCGGAGTATTCACCCAGAAACTCGCCGAAGATTTCCGCTGTTGTGAGTGTCGCTGCCATCGGCAAATACCCGCCAGTCATTCCTTTTGCCACCGCCATCAAGTCCGGGTTAACACTCTCGTGTTGGCACGCAAACAGAGGGAAGTTGGTCGGCTGGACGACTGCGGCTTCAGGATGCGCAGGACGAACCCCGTCCGCCGCTGTGCGAGGTTGAACGGACGCTCCGTCGCTCCCCGCAAGAGGTTGAGTTGCAGGACCACGGCCGTCTGGGGTTGTGCCTGACCCGGTTCGACCGAACCCGGTCATTACTTCATCCGCAATCAGCAGCGCGTTGTGTTGTCGTGCGATTTCTGCCGCGCGCCGCAGCCAGCCTGCGGGCTGGGGAATCATGCCGGCAGCGCCTTGAATGAGTGGTTCGAAAACGAAGCCTGCGTAAGGTTCATCGCGTTTCTTTTGTGCCACGAACCGCCGTTCAAGGATTTCCAAACATTCCCACTTGCACTTTCGGTACGCGCGTGCATCCGCGCGTTCCGGTTTGGCGACATTATACCGGCAGCGGTAGCAGTAAGGCGCCATGACCTCGTCCGATTTGAAAAGCAGCCCCTCCCACGTATGACGGAACAGGTGAATCTGTCCAAGGCTTGCCGCGCCGATTGTGTCGCCGTGATAAGCAGAAGCGAGAGTGAGAAACCTTGGTTTCCTGCATCGGCCGGCTCGGCGGGATGATTCAAAAGCCAGCTTAAGTGCCACTTCCATTGCAGTTGAACCATCGTCGGAATAGAACACGCGGCGAAGCCGGGGACTGCCGGGTTTTCCCGCCCGTTTCCGGGTCGGTGCACCTGCAAGGTCGGCCGTGGCGATCAACTTTTCCGCAAGGAGCGATGCCGGTTCGTTTGCCAGCCCGAGTGCGGATGAATGTGCGATACGTTTGAGTTGCCTTTGGATTGCCGCGTTTATGGCCGGGTGATTGTGGCCGTGCAAGTTCGTCCAGATTGACGAGTTTGCATCGATGTATTGCCGACCGTGCGCGTCGCGCAAAACCGCTCCCCGCCCCGACACAATTACGATTGGTTCGCGTCGGAGCCAATCGCGCATCTGGGTGAACGGATGCCAAATATATCGCAGATCAAGCCGCGCAAGTGGGTGCATCGGTGTGCAAATGTGCCTGAGACAAATTGCCGGGCACTGCTTCAGATTCTTCCGGGCTGCATTGCCCTTCAATCAAACCAACGGACCGCAAACCAGCCAACAGCTCGGCAACGTCGGATTCCGTATGCGCTGCTGTCAGCGTCAACCGCAGACGGGCTGAACCGCGCGGCACGGTGGGAAAACGCACCGCCGGAATAAAGATGCCCCTTTCGAACAATGCGTTGGCAACTTCAACCGCCCGCGCCTCGTCACCAATGATCAGCGGTATGATCAGGCTCGATGCTGCAGTTGGACCTGTGGCGCCCCCGGACTTCTGCACACCCGGCCGGAGCTGGGACACGACCGCTGCCGCGTTTGCCCAAACGCGCTCGCAAAGGCCGCGCCCATCGTCACTGCTTACGATGCGCACTGCGGCCATTGCTGCGCCCGCAGCCGATGGCGGCGGCGCGGTCGAAAACATGAAACTGCGCGCTTTGTTTACAAGGTATTCGATCAACGAGGCCGACCCGCAGATGTATCCCCCCGCAGCGCCAAGCGCTTTCCCCAACGTGCCCATCCGCACTTCAATTCTGTCGGCAACACCGAGTTCCTCGGCAAGGCCGGTCCGGCGCGGACCGTACAAGCCGGTTGCGTGGGCTTCATCGACCATCAGCCATGCACCGTAACGATCCTTCAAATCCACCAACTCACGCAACGGCGCGTGGTCCCCGTCCATGGAAAACACGCTCTCGGTTATGATCAATGTCCGCGGCCGATCTGATGCGCGCGTCGCTTGTGCTCTTTGGTCGGCCCAGCGCAGGATTTCCTCAAGCCGCTCCAGATCGTTATGTGGATACACTCGCATTTTTGCTCCGCTCAACCTGGCGCCATCCACATGGCATCCATGCGCCAGTTTGTCCAATACTACCACATCCCCCGGTCCCACCAGCGCTGGGATTGTGCTGATTGCCGTGGTGTAGCCCGACGAAAAACTCAGAGCCGCTTCTGTGTTTTCGAATTCGGCCAGAGCCTCCTCGAGCGCGTGATGCAATGCAAGAGACCCGCAGATCGACCGTGAAGCGCGCGAACCGCTGCCGTAGTCCCTTGTTGCTTTCAGCGCTGCTTCCACAACTTCAGGATGACCAGCCAACCCGAGGTAATCGTTCGAGGAACAATTCAACACAAAGCGTCCATTTATGGCAACGCGCGTTCCGGCGATGCCATCGATGCGGCGCAAGCCGCGATCAAGGCCGCGTTGGCGTATCTCAGCCAACCGCCTCTCGATTTCACTTTCAAATGCAGTCACGTCGGCGAGCTTAAATCCATGGTTCCGCCTGTTCCAGAAACTTCGCATCTGCAGTCCGGCACCGCCGCCTGCCGCTGCGCCACCCTGAGTCTTCTGCCGTGACAAATGCCCCGGCAACTCGCAAAATCAAACATATATGTCTGACGCAACAAAGAACTTCACGCTTCCCACACTGCCTTTCATCAACGGTGAATATCGCAAACCCGCTGCGGGCCGGACCAATCCGCTGACAAATCCCGCCACCGAAGAGGTAATAGCCGAACTGGCAGCAGCAGACGTGCCCGAAGCATCAGCAGCAATCGAAAGCGCGTTTAACGCATGGCAAAAGGTTTGGCGCGACCTCGCCCCGGGCCGGCGCGCCGGCATTCTGTTTGAAATAGCCCGCATGATCAGAGCCAATGCCGAGGAGCTGGCCGTGCTGGAAACCACCAACATCGGCAAACCCATCTCTGATGCAAGGGATGAAATCGAATTGGGCGCGCGTGTCTTCGAGTATTACGCAGGAGCCGTCAGCAAGTTCTGCGGCCAGACAATACCGGTTGCTCGCGGCGGGTTTGATTTCACGATTCGCCAGCCGATGGGTGTGGTTGCGTGCATTGTGCCATGGAACTTCCCATTTCCAATCGCTTCATGGAAAGTCGCCCCTGCACTTGCCGCAGGAAATGCGGTCGTGCTCAAGCCAGCCACGTTGTCGCCTCTCACCGCGCTCAAACTGGGCGAGCTCGCCTGCGCGGCGGGGCTTCCCCCGGGCGTATTGCAGGTGCTGCCGGGCAGCGGATCGGTCCTCGGCGATGTACTGGTCACTCACCCGCTGATAAGGAAAGTCTCGTTCACCGGCTCGACTGAAGTTGGGCGGCGAATAATGGAGCTGGCTGCTGGCGACCTGAAACGCGTGTCACTCGAGCTGGGCGGCAAATCGCCGAACATCGTTTTCGCTGACTCGGATTGGAAGCGGGCGGCGGACACTTCGCCAATGAGCGTGTTCGCCAACACCGGCCAGGACTGCTGCGCACGCAGCAGGGTGTTCGTCGAAAGAAGCATTTTTGAGATGTTTCTTGACCGGTTCGTCGAGGCCACACGCCGGCTTGTTGTGGGGAATCCGATGGACCCGGCCACGCAAATTGGGCCGCTTGTTTCGGCGTCACAACGCGAAAGCGTCGAGGAGTTTCTGGACGATGCACGGCATCACGGCAGCCGGTTCGTCTGCGGTGGCGCGCGCCCGCAGTGCCGCGGTTACTACCTCGAACCGACAGTGCTCACAGGCGTAGGCCACGGAGACCGTTGCTGGCGCGAGGAGATTTTCGGCCCGGTCGTGTGCGTGATGCCTTTTGACGACGAAGCTT
>JARYMD010000137.1 GCA_029907285.1 Verrucomicrobiota bacterium
AAGCCCGTTCTTTTACCGCGAAGTCAATCTCCCGTTCAAAGATGCGGTGAAAGACCCGTCGAAAATCCGATGGCGCTTTGGATCGATCGATTCGGGGAAACCGCCGCCGATCGTGCTTGAAAACCTGCCTGTTTGCGGGAATTGCCATTCGTTTACTCGCGACGGCCAGTTTCTTGCCATGGACGTGGATTATGCAAACAGCAAAGCGTCCTACATCATAACGCGGACTGCACCCGAGATGCGCCTCGCTACAAGCGACATCATCACATGGAATGATTACCGCCGCGAGGATGGACGACAAACATTTGGTTTGTTGTCGCAGATTTCGCCAGATGGACGCTATGTGCCAAGCACAGTCAAAGATCGGTCAGTGTTCGTTCCCCGCCCAGACCTTGCCTTCTCGCAGCTTTTTTCCCGCTGAAGGGAATTATCGCCGTCTATGACAGACAAACGCGCGAGTTCTTTGCGCTGCCGGGCGCCGACGATCCCGCCTATGTCCAAAGCAATCCCACATGGAGCCCGGACGGCAAATGGGTGGTTTTTGCACGCACCCGCGCCACAGAACTGGAAAAACTCCGCGACACCGGGAGCATCTTGTTGACACCGGAAGAATGCGAAGAGTTTTTGCAGCGCGGCAAAGAATTCCGATACGACCTTTACCGCCTTCCTTTCAACGACGGGAAGGGCGGTGTCCCTGAGCCAATCAAAGGGGCTTCGGGCAATGGCAAGAGCAACTATTTCCCGAAGTTTTCCCCCGATGGGCGGTGGATTGTTTTCTGCCAGGCTTCCAACTACATGCTTCTACAGCCGGACAGTGCACTCTTCATCATTCCTGCTGAAGGGGGCGAACCGCGCCGCCTGGCATGCAACCTCAGCCGCATGAATTCATGGCATAGCTGGTCACCCGACGGCAAATGGCTTGTCTTTGCTTCAAAAGAACATTCCGATTACACACAGTTGTATCTGAGTCGGATTTCCTCCGAAGGCGAGGCAAGCCCGCCCGTCTGGCTGGCACACATGCTTGCGCCCGAACGCGCAGCCAACATTCCTGAATTCGTCACGCTCCGGCCTGACGGCATTCGACACATACGTGAGCAGTTCCTCGACGATTATTCTTACACTCGTGCCGGGAACGAGTTTTTCCGCGCAGGCAAACCCGAGGAGGCAATGGCCAAGTTCAGAAAAGCTCTGTCAATCAATCCAAACAACGCAATGGCCCATCAACGGCTCGGGTTCTTGTTGTTCCGGGTCAAAGCCCATGTCCAGGAAGCCCTCGATCACAGTCGAAAAGCGGCCGAACTCGAACCTGAAAACGGGTTTGCCCGCTATGACCTTGGCTTCGCGCTCGCAATGACAGGGGACGTAACAAATGCCATCCCGCACCTTGAAGCTGCAGTGCGGCTGCTGCCAAACGGTTTCGACCGCCAGTACAACGCGATCGACATGCACTTTACCCTTGCAGAAGCGTATTACAGAATCGCAAAATACCGTGACTGCGTGCCTGTCTTGTCGGTCGTGCTCAAACACGCACCCGAACATCCTTGCGCCAATTATATGATGGCCATGGCAAACGCATGGCTTGGGGAAACCCATGCAACAACGCCCTACTTCGATCGCGCAGTCAAAGGCGAACCCCGCCTCGCACAACTCCCGGATTACCACGAACTGCTCAGCCGGAATTATTTCAATCTTGGCCAGTTCGAAGACGCGCTTGCGGCTGCTCAAACCGCTTACAAACTGGCTCGGGCAGCCGGGCGACAAGAGCAGGCCGCCAGAATTCAGCAGCGCATTGAACTGTGCCGCAGCCAGCTCGCCCACCGTTAGCTCTTCATAGCTCGGTTCATGTGTGCCGCGCTACTTTTCTGCACACGGTTTGCGGCCCTGTTCGACAAGCATCTTCTGCAGGTCCGCCAGGGACCTCGCTTGTGCGGCGCTTTCCACCGTTTTCTCGGCGATTTCTTGGACCTTCTGGTAAGCTGCTTCAAGTTGCCGCGACAGCCTCGCGTTCTGGTCGGACAGGTCTTTCACCATTTTTTCGAGTGATTCGATCCGCGTTGAAAGGACATTTTTCTCGCCTTCGAACTCCTTCTTCAAGAGCTCCTCGCGGTTCTTTGATTCGAGCTTGAGACGTTCGGTCGCTTCCTTGACCGCTTTGTCCACTGCCGCTTCCAGTTCTTTCGGGAACGCCGCAGCACGCGCGCGCAACTGAGCAAGTTCCGTCTCTTTCTCCGCAATGGCCCGCTCCCTCTCTGCCAATTCCTTTTCCGCTGCTTCCTTGCGCAAGCGCAATTCCTTTTCGATTGCAGCTTTCTCATCATTCAGTTTGTCCCTGAGCGCTTGTTGCTCGCGCTTGAACGCGTAATCGAATTGTTCTTTCTCGCGCTCACGCGCTTTCTTCTCCGCAGCGTCGCGTTCCCGCAACTCCGCTTCGTGCGCCTTTTTCTCGCGCTCCCATGCCTCACGCGTTTCATTGATCTCGCGCGCAAGCTCCTCGCGCTGCCGGGTCATCTCAGTCTCGAACTCGATTTTCCTCTGATTCTGCGCTTCGATCAGCGCAGCGAGGCTGGCGGCTGATTTCTCGATCCCATACAGCTCCTTGAGCTCACGTTCCTTGCTTTGGACGGCTTGCTCGAGGTGCTTGAACCTGAGAGCTTCAGCAGCGAGTTTTTCCGACACATCTGCCAAGAGTTTTGTGATCTCCGATTTCAGATTCCCGATCTCGCGGTCAACCCCTTCCGGCACCACCGTTGACGCAGCTTTGACGGCTTCCTCGACCTTCTTTTCCTCGAGTTTCCTTTCCGGGTTCAACTCCGCGGCGCGCTTTTCCTCGAGTTGCTTTACGAGCGCGTTGTACGCATCGAGCATCTCCTGCTTCGTGTTCTTCTCGGACAGCTTCTTAACCGGCATGGGCTTCTCTGGCATAAGCAAAGACTTTTGTGGTTGTTGTGTTCGCGAGGTTGATGCTGCCACATTGAATGTGCCAATGAAAGCAAGAACAGTTGATTAGCCCGCATATTTCCCAGCCCGGCGTAGCCGGAACCAAAGCCGCCTGACAGGAAACGCCCCCGGCTCCTGGCCCCCAAACCTTCAACCACGCCGGGCTACGGAATATGCGGGCTTCCGGGAATATCACCGGATTGAAGGCATGGGTGTGTCTTCAGGGTTGGCCCGTGAGATTTCCGGGTGACCGAGCCTCCGCCACAGGCCGATTGGGCTTGCGGGCGGTGGCTGGTCGTTTGTATCTTAACAACGGTTTTAAAAGCGGCTGATTCGCGCGGCGCATAGCCGTAACGCAGCCTTAAGAAAGCAGAATTGCCATGAAAACACATATTCACTGTTCGATGTTAACTGCAGCCCTTGCACTGTTTGTCGGGACGGGGATTTTCTCCGCCGATGCGGCTGACTGGCCGCAATGGCGTGGTCTGGACAGGGATGGCAAGGCCGCTGGATTCAAGGCTCCGCAAGCATGGTCGGCTTCACTGAACCAAAAATGGAAAGTCAGCATTGGACCCGGTCTTGCATCGCCGGCAGTGGTCGGCGGCAGGGTTTATCTGTTCGCGCGTGACCAGGCAGACGAGATTGTGGTATGTCTTAATGCTGAAACCGGACAAGAGCTTTGGCGTGACAAGTACGAGTCTGGCCCGGCAACAGGACCGTCTGGAAGGCACCCGGGGCCGAGGAGTTCGCCAACAGTCATGGCAGGCAAAGTCGTGACCTATGGCGTGCGTGGCACGCTGTCGTGCATCGACGCCACCACCGGCAAGCTGCTGTGGCGCAAGAGAGATTTTGCTGATTCGTTGCCCCGCTTTTTTACCTCCTGCTCTCCGCTGGTGACCGATGGCCTCTGCATTGTCCAGCTCGGTGGCGAGGAAACCGGGGCAATTGTCGCTTACAATCTTGACACTGGAGAGGAGAAGTGGCGGTGGACAGGCGACGGCTCGGCCTATTCATCGCCCATGCTGTGCACGATCGACGGAACAAGGATGATCGTGGCAATGACCGCGAAGAAACTCGTTGGTGTTCGGCTGACCGACGGCAAGCTCCTTTGGGAAACTCCGTTTGTGCCACAGCAGAGAGCTTACAACGCAGCAACGCCAATCGTCGATTCGGATACGGTCTATTTTGCCGGCGCCGGCCGCGGCACAAGAGCCATCAAAATCGAAAAGTCAGGCGATGGTTTTTCCGTGAAAGAGCTTTGGACGAATCCGGACTGTTCTGTGCAATTCAACACCCCAGTCCTAAAAGGCGGCCGACTCTACGGAATCGCACAAAACGGTTCCATATTCTGCATCGATGCCAAAGAGGGAAAGACTCTCTGGACCGCTCAATTCGGCGGGCGCGATTTCGGGTCGGTTGTTGACGCAGGAAA
The DNA here is from genome assembly GCA_029907285.1 of Verrucomicrobiota bacterium. Lineage (GTDB taxonomy): Bacteria > Verrucomicrobiota > Verrucomicrobiia > Limisphaerales > J093 > JAAYVR01. The sequence continues at coordinate 4,370 of JARYMD010000137.1, forward strand.
TGTGTTGTTTGCAATGACGCCGCAATCCGAGTTGAGCGCATTTGAGCCCAGCGACCGCGAGTACAAGAAGCTCGCCAGTTACAAGGTCGCACAAACCGACGTGTACGCGCATCCTGTCATTGCTGGCAACAGCTTGTTCATCAAGGACCAGGACTCGATTGCGCTTTGGACAATCGAGTAAGCCGGCAAGAGTCACACTGCGTTTGGCTAAGGACCGTCTCAGACTGACAATTCGTGCGGCGCTCTGATGCCAACGGGTTTGTCACCGTTTAGCCCGCATACTTCGCAGCCCGGCGTAGCCGGAACCAAAGTCGCCTGAGGGGCACCGAGCCGGCGCCTGTGACCTTTGATGGGCGCTACGCCGTTAAACGTTGGACGTTGAGCGTTCCTTCCGGTTGCCCTGCAGGTCGTCTGTCTGGGAACGCTTGACGTACAACGCTCAACCGCGAACCTGCTTCATTGATACAACTCGGTCCCAAAGGCCGCACCGTGGTGACCGCCTTACTGGCGGCCAGGGAAGCAGGCACGGAGAAATTGACCAAATTCGCGGCCTGAAAATCTTCGCGAATATGAACGATTCTCGAATATAGTCATACACCCAAGGTAGTCTGCAAAGCAGGTGTCTTCAAAAGGTTCAGAAATATGCAGGCTCCCGGAAATCTCACCGGGTTGAAGGCATGGGTGTATCTGGGGCGTTGGCCCGTGAGATTTCCGGGTTAGCAGTGTCTCCCCTGCTTGGCGAATTGATGTCCGGTTCGGTGCTTCAGGAGGCCGGGCATGGCTCGGATGCCAATCTACCGGCATTGATCCTGCTTGCATGTACGAGTGGATTTGGACCATATTCCGTAGCGGCATAGGTGCGGAGATGTGAAAGAGTATTGGTCGTTATGAACAAGGCGATTACGAGGATTCGAAAGGGACGGGTCTCGACGGGAGCATTCACTCTGATCGAGTTGTTGGTTGTTATTGCCATCATTGCGATTCTGGCTGGGATGCTTTTGCCGGCCCTTGCGAAGGCAAAGGCAAAGAGCAAAGCAACTGCGTGCCTCAACAACCTCCGGCAGGTCGGAATCGCCACTGTGATGTACGTCCAGGAATACAACCAATACCCGGGCTGTTATTCGATCGTGCCCGAAGTCTATGCTATTTGGCCGCCGCGGTTGTTGAGCCAAATTGGAACCAACCGAGCAGTGTTTTGTTGTCCCGCCGCCGATCCCAAGTCCGCATGGGACACGAACGTCAACAAAACACTTGGCGCCCGAGGGCCCGATGGTGTGCGCGACCCGTACGGAATTCACAATGCTTCGAAGTTTTCGCTCGCTTACAACGACTGGGGATTGGGACAACCGCTTCTCGGCAGTCCAAGGTCCAACCTCGGTCTTGGTGGTGATATCAACGGCGGCCTGGCCCAGGGACCTGTTCGCGAAAGCATGGTCGTCAGCCCGTCGCAGATGATAATGCTAGCGGACAGCAAACCGGACGGATCGTGGGACGCAAACATGGACCCGACCGAGCAAGGTCAATGGCCTTCGAACCGCCATAACCGGCGCACCAACATTCTTTGCGCCGATGGACACGCTGAATCTGCGCTCAGACGTGAAATGGTGGACCCACGCCCAAGCAATCCGTGGCGCAGCAGATGGTGCAACGACAACCAGCCTCACCCGGAAATCACGTGGTCGGTTGACTGGAAAGCCGAAGCAAAAATCGATCCATAGTGCCAAAGCCAAAGCTCGAGCTTCTGAATTTGGCCCTGGGATCGTGGCAAAGGGCTCGTCGTGACTGACGGTTTGCCCGGCACTTACGCGACCGAGGCGAGCGTGGCGGTTTCCATGGTGTGGCGCAACCGCAGGTGTTACCAAGCCAAGCGGAATCACGAAACTTCTGATCGTTCGACAATGAAAAACCAAGGATCATGCTGCCCGACTCGGTGCTCGGGCCGAGATGCCGGCCTGTGCCAAGGCCCGCAAACAATGTCGTGCGGCTTTTCACGGCGGGCATTCATCACGCGAATGGCCGGCGCTGCAACATTGGCCGGCATGGCTTTTCCTGGCGCGTGGCCGGCGCTCGCAGTGCCGACTGGCAGAGCGTCTGACACACCCATTCCTCCCGGAAAACCGGTGCGCGTAAAGCCTGTGCTGGTCTATCATTTGGAACAGAGACGCGAAAAGACCAGTTGGCGCAGCTACGGCGGCCTGCGAACTCAAGACGACGTCGCACAGGAAATCAGCCGGATCGACGACGAGCTCAAGACGCTTGCGACGAAGGCCGAGTTCCCTGTCACCTTGCTCCCCTTGTCAACAATCTCCAGTGACGGCGAAGTGCAACCTGTAGCGGACTGCGCCGCAGATGTGTTGTTGGTGTTCGGTGCCAGTGGCGCCCAGAGTTGGCTCGAGAAACTCGCTGCATCGGGCAAACCCAGCATCCTGTTTGTTCGTCACAAATCGGGACCGCTCTATCTGTGGTACGAGATCGCCCACTGGCGTCTGCTCCGCAAGAGCGAGGACGAAAAAACCGAGCCGAATCTCGATTTTGACGATGTCGTCGTGGACGACTATGGGGATGTTCTTTGGCGTCTGCGGGCGCTGTACGGGCTTTGCAATGCGAAAGGCACGAGGGTTCTGGGCATCGGGCACCTCCAGGCCTACAGCCGCCCTGGCGAAATCAAGGGGCCAAACCACGTGCGCCAAGTATGGGGGTATGAGATCGTCACAGTCCCATTTGAAAAGGTTCGTGAAAGGCTCGAACAGGTGCGGGCTGATGGTGCCGCCATGGCCGAGGCGAAGCGGCAAACAGATGAGCTGCTCGGGCAGCCGAACGTCGCTTTGGAAACCGAACGCCGTTTTGTTGAGAATTCATTTCTCGCGAGGAACGTCTTCCGAAGCTTGATGCTCGAGCAGGGCGCCACCAACCTCGGCGTTGCTGATTGCATGGGTGGGTTGATCCCAATTCTCGATACGCCGCCTTGCTTGGCGTTGAGCCTGCTCAACGACGAGGGCTTGACAGCCTTTTGCCACGTGGACATGACACACACAGCGCCAGGTGTATTGCTGCGCTGGATTTCGGGCAAACCGTCTTTCGTCTGCAACACGCATTTCCCACACCACGGCTTGATCACGCTCGCCCATTGCGCCGCACTACGAAAAATGAACGGCAGAGAGTTGGAACCCACAACGATCATGACCCACTATGAGTCCGACTACGGCGCTGCCACAAAAGTACATTATCCAGAGGGCCAGGTAATAACTTGTATTGTGCCAGAGTTGAACTGCACACAATGGTTCGGATTCCGAGGCACCATCGTGGACACCCCTGACATGCCCATGTGCCGATCGCAAATGGACGTCAAGATTGACGGTGATTGGCGCAGACTTGTCCGGGAGCTGAGAGGATTTCATGCTGTTGTGTGCTACGGCGATTATCTGCGCGAAGTTGGTTATGCCCTCAAAAAGGTCGGTTCACTCGCCTGGCATAATTACAGCCCTGACGCGTTAGAGTCCCGCCTTTAGGCGGAACAGTTTTCATGTGGTTGGGAGTTACTCTGGCAGTGCTGCGTCCAGTGGGGCTTGATCAGAGCACTTTTTATGGCGACGGAGTCGCAGGGCATATTTCCCAGCCCGGCGTGGTTGAAGGTCTTGGGGGTGCAAGAGCCGGGGGCGTTGCCCGTCAGGCGACTTTGGTTTCTGCTACGCCGGGCTGGGAAATATGCGGGCCAATCTCAGTAGAACGCCACGACCGTTGCAGGACCATCGAGTTTGGGCAGTTCAACCCACTCTTTTTCCGCATTGACTTTGTCCCATGCCTGCCCATTCACGTCCACGCGGCGAATGGGCTTGGCTTCCGGATGGCGGAACCGGAGAAGAATCTTGTTTGGCGCACGGCGTTTTGGGGGGTCAATTTGGGCTGTGATTCTGCCTTCGGCTGCTTGAGAGACGAACCGGAGGCTCATGGGGCCGAAATGCGTTGCTGCGCGTTCGATTGCAGGGCGGCAACCGTTGGCGAGCCATGCGCGCGGGATGGCCATCCCAAGGCGAAGGTCATCGCCGCGTTCGTCATCTATGAACATCATGCGGAGCCAGTAGGTCGAGTTTGACTCGTCGCTGGACTTGTAATGGTCGCCGCGGAAATCGCCAAGGTCCGGCAGTGGATGTTCGCACATCATTTGCGTGTCAGGGTAATAGCACGAAGCAAACGCGTTGAAGTACGCGCGCAAGTAGTGCTTGATCTCGTCGCGCATCAGATACGGATGCGGAGAGCAGAGAAGATTCGGCTGCATCGAGATGCCGCCCCGGCTGAACCATTGGGCACCGTGCTTTGTCCACGAATACCCGTACCGATCTGACAGGTAAAGGTTGTCCTCGAAATCTTGCATGATGTTGACGGCCATCGGATCGTCGGGACCCATGAGGCCGGTGCGCAAGAGGTATATCGAGCCTTCGAGAGTGACGGTTATCCAGCCAAAGGTTCGTCCGCGGCGGTGGATTTCTGATGGGATTTGGGGAATCCATGAACCGTCACGCAACGGGACAAGTGGAGCGCGCACTGACGCCTCGCGAAATGCGTTCAGGATGTCGCGGCGGTAGGCGTCGGCTTCGGCTTGAAGTGCACTTGCTTCGGAGTGGTTGATGTCGGCCAAAGCGCGCGCGATCGAGTCCATGCCCCACCAACTGAAGACGTTGTTGGACATCCAGACACGCCAATCGCCGATGTCCTCGAGCGATCCCGGCGGGAGCAGGCCGCGTTCTATGCTGCGGGCGCCATCGAGGTTTTTTGTCCTTGACCGTTCGTGGCTGATCCAGTTGCAGGCTTTGAGAAGCTTGGGGGCGTTGCGCTGCAGCCATGCTTTGTCCCCGCTGTACCAGTAATGCTCGCCCATTGCCCAGAGAATCCATCCATGGTGTTGATTGTAGCCGCCCGACTCCCATCCGTTGGCGCCGTTGAACACGCCGTCCCTTGTCGAGTAATCGCCCGGCAGGGCGACCGTCCCTTGGTAGTGAAGGAAAGTCTCAAGACAACGTTCCGCGTCGGCGTGGAAACCGCGCCGGTCAAGGTCGGTGATCATCATGCACGATTCATTCCCATAAACGCCGTAGGAAAAACTGCCGACGCGCGCAGCCAGCCTGTCGGCGCCCACCTCGCGCCCGCAGTTGATGAACAGATGCGAAACATGAGCGCGATAAAACCGGTTGATCTCTGGCACCGGGGTCTGAATTTGGGCGCCGGCATCGGCAAGATTCGCCCAGAACGATTTCACCCGCTGAAACTCGCCCTCGAAACTCAAGTTGCGCAGACGGTCGATTTCCTCCGGTCGATCCAGTGTGATGAACGGTATTTTCAACACGAGATGCGCGCTCTCGCCCGCAGGAAGGTCGCCCGACCACACAATTTGCCCTTTTTCTGTGGTGACGTCGGCCTCGGTTCGAACATGGTACGCGGCTCTTAACAGGTCTTCTCCGCCGGTCTTGGCGTATATGAGGCCTTCTCTTTCAACAAGGGGCAGTGCCTTGCCGTCCGCTGACAGACCGAGGACAACTGCGGCGGGCTGTTCATCAGAGGTCACATTCTCAACGCTGATGCGCATCATGAGAACGGTGGTGTCGTCGGCCTGCATGTCAGGGAAACCAAGACCGCCCGGATCAAGCCGCGTGGCAAACGCGGTCTGTGTGTATTTGACACCGTTGCGTTGCCACTGTGTGTGGATGATCGGGAGGCACTCATCTTCGATCTGCCTCAAGTCAGGGTTCGGCGGGAAGTTGAACTTGTAAGTCAATCTGTTTCCACCCCATTTGCGCCGGTCGGTGTCCTTGCCGCGCGGTTGGTCAATTCGGTCGTTGACGCAGAAAACCGAGCCGTCGGCATTTACTCCAAAACGCTGGCGGCCGCCCGCCGTGCCGACAGGCAGGTAAATTCGTCCGGGCCGCGGCGGTTGTTCTGCAAAAGCGCG
>JARYMD010000138.1 GCA_029907285.1 Verrucomicrobiota bacterium
GTTGGGCGTGTAAAGGGGCGGGTAAATTGCACGCAGATGCAGTTCTTCCAGCGGGGTCAGCTTGCGTCTCGCTTTTTCGGCCATGATGCGGTTCATCGAATCGATGTCCATGTTGTCACGCACAAACCCGTTTGGGATCAGGAGGTCCTCGAAACCGTCGAGGTCAACATCCAGGAGAACCGGGTTCCACGACCACTCCGAACCTTCGATGCCGGCGTATTGGGCGATCTCGGCGTAAGTGCCGTCGCCTCGATTCCACAACAGCGTGTTCCTCGGATACTGTGGCCGCGCCATCACATCGAAGACAGGGGCAAGTTCAGCTCTCAGGATATTGCGCTGGGTGAGGCGCCGCTGATGCCCAAAAGCAAGCATGTCCAAAACAACAATATCATCGCGACCGTCGCGGTCGAGGTCCGCCGAATCAACTGCCATGGACGCAAGGCTCGTTTGCCGAATTGCAAACCACGGAGCCAGTTTGAAATTGCCGCGGCGGTCGTTCAGCCACAACCGGTCCGGAGTTCCAAAATCATTGCAGACATAAAGGTCCGGTGCTCCGTCGCCATTCAGATCGCGAAACAACACTGACAAGCCCCAGTCGTACAGAGGCGCAGTCAGCGGGCGGCCCTCTTCGTCCATGAAACGCCCGCTTGTGAACGGCATATGCGTGAACCCGCCGCGGCCGTCGTTGAGGAAAAGCGCATCCGGTTCGCCCAATTCTTCATGTCCGAACTTGCCCCGTCCGCCTGGGGCGACCTCGAACTTGAATCGGAACCGGTTTGTCCATTCGGGGTCTGTGAGTGGCCGGCCGTTGATGCTGGTCACGAGCCATTGATCGTTGACCCGCTTGATCCCCCATCGCGCGCCCGGCATGTCAGTGAGGGTCGATACACGGTAGTTGGCGATGTACATGTCAAGGTCACCATCGCCGTCTGCGTCAGCCAAAGCCAAAGAAGTGCCGGCAAACCCATCGTTCAGCAATCCAACCATGGTGAATCGCCCATGCCCGTCGTTGGCAAAAAGCCGCGTGCCTCCGCCGATTGAATTCACAAGGAGGTCCAAATCGCCATCGCCGTCAATGTCAGCGAACACCGCCCCAGTGCAGTCAAACCCTGCGGCACTGACACCCGCTTGTTCAGTCACGTTGGCAAAGCGCCACCCGCCAAGGTTCTTGTAAAGCTGATTGTCAGAATCTTTCAAACCGCAGAAATACAAATCGCACAAGCCATCGCCGTCGATGTCACCCGCTGCAACCCCAGCGCCATTTGGCAGAATCTGGTTTGTGAGATGCCGTTGCTCTGGCAGCAAATTCGTGAAGCAAACCCCTGTCAGAGCCGGTGGAAGCAAAGTGAACCCGCCTTTGGTTGTTCCCTGCGGGTTCAGTCGTGCGATCCTGTGCTGGCCGAGATTGGCCCAATTCAACTGGCCCGTTTGGCCGACAGCCAAGCTTGGCGCCGCCCATAGAAGCAGCAGAAGCAACACCGCCCTCCGACCCAAGTCACTTTTCTCGATGGAGGCTTTGGGCGCCAGGTTCCACGGCAAATCGAATTGGCCGATCCGGGCCACTGCGAACTCATTCTGCGCTCAAATCTCCAACGAGTCAATGCCGCCCCGGCAACGTTCAAACCACAACACTCACTCCTCAACTCCTCAACTCTTAACCTCCTCAACTTTCAACGGGAACCCGCTTCATCGATCCCAACTCACTCCCAGAGGCCGCACCGTGGTGACAGACACGTTATTTGTGGGGGGCGCGAAGCGCCTGCCAACGCCCACTGCATCCGCGGCAGCGCGTTAGAAACCATTGCGATCAGCGCGCTTTTCCTTGCGACGGAGTCGCATGGCATATTTCCCAGCCCGGCGTGGCTGAAGGTCCGGGGGGTGCAAGAGCCGGGGCGTTGCCCGTCGGGCGACTTTGGTTCCGGCTACGCCGGGCTGGGAAATATGCGGGCCAAGAACGCGGCGGGCGTGGCCATTCGCATGGCGAAAGCGGAGTCCAGACACTTTGTCTTGCATCCAGTGATCGTTTGTTTTGGCTTGCAGAATTTGTGAAATCTGATGGAATACCGCAGGATTAATGTGGCACTCACGCACTGACCGTCCATCGGGATGCACGCGGGACCAAGCTCTTGTTTTGCACATGCAGACCTTCAGCACCATACGCGGCGTGTTGGCAACCGCTTCGGCGTTGCTCGGGTTCAGCCTCGTTTGCAACGGATTTGAAGCCAAGGACATCATGGCATTCCGTGCCGGGCCGGTCCTTTTGCGGCCCCACCTCACGGTGGCGGAACAGTACAACGACAACTTGTTTTACCAATCCGGCGGCCCCCAGATTGACGATTTCATCACAATGGTGACTCCGGCGCTGGACCTCCAGATCGGCCGCAGTGGCACAGCCCTCGATCTGGGCGTCGGCTATTCATACAGCCAACTTTTCTACACACAGAACCCGTACGTCAGCGATGCTTCCGAGCACCGGGGCACCATTGCAGGAACACTCAGCGGCGAAAGGCTCAGGTTCAGCCTCACCGGGTCGGCTTCTTATGCGAACACCATTTACGGCGGATATGAGAGTTTTGAGTTTGGCGGCCTGACATTCCTTGTGCGAGCGCCAAATGTGGAGCGGTTCAAGTACGCGTTCAGTTCAGGTGTGGACTATGGCCTGAGTCCGAAAACGTCGCTTCACGGAGGATTGAGTCTGAACGGGCTCGATTTTCTGGAGCACAGCCGGTTTTACGATGTCAATTCATGGAGAGCAACAGTGGGGGGCAGTTATAAGATGCGCCCGAAAATCAGCACGCTTGCCGAGTTCTTTTACGGTCAATCCGCGGCGGAACCGAACAAGCCGCTTCTCGGCCCGAAGGCGGCCAAGCCTCCACACTTGGAGACGTTTGGCGCATTTGTCGGAGCCAGGGGTGAAATAACGCCGAACATAAGCGGCACTCTCAAGGTCGGATATCAGGAGAATTACTACGGCGAACGGGACTTTGGAGACCCGGTTTATCAGGGTGATTTGTCGTGGAAGATATCTGAGAAATCACAAGTTGGGCTCAATTACAGCAGGGCGAGTTCGGCGTCTGCCCAATCAGCAGCCGCTTACACGAGGGATAACGTCGGGATTCAGTTCCAACAGGTAATCGGCACGAGGCGACCGTGGCTTGTCTCTCTGGGTGCGACTTACAGTCACAACCGGTACGAGGGGGAAGGGCTGAGCCAAAACCGCGGCGCTGATTATTACAGCGTGAACATGGGCGTGTTTTACCAGGTCAAATTGTGGTTGAAAACCGGAGTCGGGTACCAGTACACGAAGACAATTAGCGACTCTCAATCATTTGTTGACTACGAGATCAATCAGGTTACTGTAAGTGTGTCTTTAGGGTACTGAGCATGAAACCTTCTGTGTGGTCAGCGCCGTGGCTTGCAGCCATTGGCATATGGTGTTTGTTAACCCAGCCTTCCTTGGCCGCCGAGGCCAGGTCAGATGCACCCAAGAGTGCGTCCAATGAGGCTGCCAGCGGAAATCCCGCCAGTGCAACGGCTCTCCAACCACGCCGTGAAGCGGAACGGAAAATATCTCCGACCGACACTCTGTACATCACAATAGTCGGAGAAACCGGCTTGCAGACCGATTTCAAGGTTTCAGCAAGCGGCACAATACAGTTCCCATTCCTCGAAGTCGTCGAGGTCGCAGGACTGACTCCTTCGGAGCTCTCACTCAAACTGCGAGAGTTGTTGATGAAGGATTATTTTGTTGACCCGCAGGTTCTGGTCACAGTCAAAGATTACCGGACCGATTTCGTGACAGTTATCGGCCAGGTCCAACGCCCGGGTCCAATCATGCTCACCGGCGAACGCAAGTATGACATTGTGGATTGCATTGCGCTGGCGGGCGGAACAACCCGCCTCGCAAGCAATACAATCGAGTACACACATCGGGGTGAAACTCGAAAGCTCTCGTATGACAAAATCAAAAACGAGAAAGACCCGGCAAAACGGATTTACGTCGAGGCCGGAGACATCATCGAGGTGAAAGAAACCTGGATGTAACTTAACAACTTTGATTTTTTGAGCCATGCCATACTTCCCACAAGCCGCCACAAACGATCTTGTCGAATCGTCGGTTTCCCCCGCCGCGAATATCAATTTGCGGCATTACTGGCACGTCATACTGGAGCGCCGGTGGCTCGTTATCGCCACTTTTGTCTCAGTGTTTGTGCTTTGCCTGGTTTATCTGTACAAGGCGCCAAAGATTTATCAGGCAAGAACTCGCATCCAAATTGACCGCGAATCGTCCACGTTCAACCTCCAGGATTTGGTGGTCAGCGGAGGTGCAGATACAGACTACCTGCAGACGCAGTACAAGAACCTCATGAGCCGTTCGCTTATCGAAGCCGTCATAAAGAAACAAAAACTAAATGAGGACCCGAGGTACGCCAAGGAACTCGACGTCGCCGAAGCCGTCGCAGACGATATCACCGTCGCCCCTATCCGCATGAGCCGCCTCGTGGACGTCCGCGTCGAACATACCAACCCCAAGAAGGCCGCCGATATCGCAAACACCCTCGTCGAAGAATTCATCGAGCAAAACGCCGTCCTGAAACAGAAACGCACCCTTGACACACTTTTCTTCCTCAAAGCACAAGCCAACAGCCTCGAAAAAGATGTCCAGGAAGCCGAGGAAAAACTCCACAATTACCGCACCCAGGTGAAATTCGTTTCGCTCGACGAGCGCTACAATGTTATCGCCGAGGCGCTCAGCCAGGCACAATCTCGTTATACTGATGCCAAAGCAAGAGCAGAAAACGCCGAAACCGTAATCGTTGAACTGGAACAACACGTAAAGGCTGGAAAACCGATAGAGACGTTCCCGGCAGTCGCCTCCGACCCTGTGGTCAAAGACCTGCAGCGACAACTCACCACACAGGAGAACGACCTCGCCGTCCTCTTGAAACGGTACAAGGACAAACACCCAACCATCATCGCCGCACGATCCAGAATCGACGAAACCCGCAAGTCTCTCGATCGCGCAGTCCAAAACCTTGTCGAAACGCTGCGTGCCGAGGCGCGCCTCACCCGCGTCACCGAGCAGACCATTGGGTCAAACGTAAAAGATTGGGAAGGGCGCCTGACTGAATGGACCAAGGCCAAAAAAGACTATGACATCCTCGTCCGCAAAGCCGATACCAGCAAGACGTTGTTCAATCTCGTCCTGTCAAGAATGAAAGAGGTCGAGCTGCTCGGCAAGGACCGCGCCAATAACATCAGAATAGTTGACCCTGCTTCCGTGCCTGTCAAACCAGTCAAGCCCCGCATCGTGACCACTCTGTTGCTCGGCGCTTTCGGAGGTCTGGCCGTGGCCATCGGACTTGCACTGTTTGTGAACTACCTCGACGATTCAATCAAAACCCAGGATGACGTGGAAACATACCTCCATCTGCCGTTCCTCGGTTACGTGCCCAACATCAAGTCAAACAGCATTGTCGAGCGCGACCTCCAGTCCCACCTCAATCCTCAATCCAATGCGTCCGAAAGCTTCCGCACTGTCCGCGCAGCAATCGCCCTCGGCAGCAAAGCCGGGAAAATGCGCGTCCTGACCGTCACAAGCACAATACCTTCCGAAGGCAAGTCCCTTGTCGCATCCAACCTCGCCATCGTAACTGCACAGACAGGACTTAAGACGCTGTTGATCGACTCTGACATGAGGCGGCCGTCGGCGCACAAGGCATTCCAATTGCACAGCCCGGTCGGACTCGCAGCATATCTGATGGAAAAAGCGCAGAGCATCGATGAGCTCATCCACACCACCGATATCCCAAATCTCGACGTGGTGTGCTGCGGCGCAGCTCCGTCCCAACCCTCCGAGCTTCTCGGTTCACGTCGAATGATGCAGTTCATGCAGGAGGTCAGCAAACGGTACGACCGCATCATAATGGACTGCCCCCCGATCTCCGCTGTTAGCGATCCTCTCGTCCTTTCCGCGATGGCCGACGGTGTGGTGTACGTCACCAAGTTCAACAAAATCCGCCGTGAACACGCGCGCAAGAGCATCCAACGCCTCCTCGATGCAGGCATTCACATTTGCGGCGTAGTCCTCAATGACATCGACTTCGAGGGCCGCGACTCCTACTACTACTCGTATTACTACTACCAGAATCGGTATTACTCGAGCTACTACCGAAGCCGCAGCACCGGTTCAACTTCGTCCACCGCCGAACAGACCGAGACCAAAAAGAGTTGAGTTTCTGCAAGAACGCATTTTCCAGGGGCGGACGGCACACCGGACAAGCTCCGTGGGAGCGGCATCACACTCAACGCGCATGCACAAGCCGGTTGTTTGCCTTGCCGGGACGGCTGTGGGTTTGATGCCGCACCTGCGGGGCTGGGTGTGAACTGCACGGGGACATGGTGTGCCTGTCATTCTATTGCTCAAACGCTGCGGCGTTGATTAAGGCCGGAGTGCGGATCGATCAAGGCTGGTCGGACGATGTTGTCGCGTTGGGACGGTTTGAGCAAGGCAGCCTCCAAATGGTCATTTAGGTGAGATGTCCGAGCTGACGTCCGAAATGCGTTCCCGAAGCGGCTGCAGATCGGGGTCAGCCTTCGCCATTTTCAGCACCGTTGACCGTCCCCCAACTGCCATTGCGCGTTGAAGCAGTTGCCACGCTTCATCAGCATGCCCGAATTGCGCCGCGTAACAAGCTAGATTGTAAGGAACAAGAAAAACCTCGGGAAACTTCTCAAGCGCAGGGTGCAGGAGCGACCATGCCTTCTTCAGCCCCCCATCTTTCATCCGCCTTGCTGCATAAGCGCGAACAATCCATCCATCCACTTCGTCCGGAAGCAATGCCACAAGCCGCTCTGCGATCCGAAAAGCCGCATCCCAATCGCCCAACTTGGCCCTGATTTCCCACTCCACCCGAAGCACATCGGACGAATTCCGGTTGGACGATTGTATCCGATCCAGCTCACCAAGCGCTGAAACAGCGTCGTCCAGCAGAAGCCAGGCCCGGGCTTCTTCGAGGGCGAAATTCTCCTGCTCACTCAATGGCATAAAAACTTTGCGATCTGCAGTTCTGGACAGAGCGGCAGTGCGGTTGTTCCGCTGTCGCGCGTGACCTGCATCTTGAATAACAGGACTCCGCCCGCATCAACAAGCGCGCGCAGCCCGCAATGGCCGCGCTCTTATTTTACCCGACCCACCCAACTCGCACAAACTGAAGTTCAAGCGGGAATCCAAGACGCATCGCGGGCAATGTTTCAGCAAAGCAATGCTTCGATATTTTTTCGAAAAAAATGTTGACGGGAGGTTCCGCAATGTGCTAATTGTAAACCAGCGTACGGTGGAACATATTTTGTGCCTATGAAAAGGGAGCATACTAAGTGGGTTTTGGCCCTCGTTTTAGCGGGGTCGATCGGTGTCACTTCTACGCAGGCAGTTGCCGGCGTTGAATCAAAGGGTGCTGTGGTTAGCAAGGCCATGATGGGAGTGCGCGTGCCTGAGTTGGCTGCCAAAGCAGCAGTGCTTGTCAAGCAGGCCGACATTGGAGACCGCGAGGCCATTGCGGTGGCCGTGGTTGAATATGTGGCCAAGGCATATCCTGCTGCAACTAAATCTGTCATTTCTTCCATAGCAAAAGTGGAGCCTTCTCTTGCGCCAAAGATTGCTGCGAGGGCCGCTGAGTTGCTTCCTCAAGACAGTGTGGCTTTGGCGTCGGCAGCCGCATTGGGAGCCAAGCAGTTCGCCCCACAGGTCGCTGCCAGTGTCGCCAAGGCGAATCCAAAAATGGCCGCCGAAGTCACTGAGACAGTCATATTGGCTGTTCCTCAAGAAGCCTTTCGAACTACCGATGCAGTGGCTGCCGCAGTGCCTTCCGCCAAGGATTCACTGCCCGTAATCGAGCGCTCTGCAATGGCAAGTGGCGGCGTGCCTGTCATCATCCAACGCAAGAAACCCATTCCTCCGTCCAAGAGCTTGACGGGACAGGATACGCCCGGGTACGACTACGCGCGCCCTTGAGCAGGGCCACCACGCGGATTTCGTGATCGCAACGCCCGAGTGTGTGCTCGGGCGTTCTTTATTTGGGGCGCGCGAGTTCGCATCCCGCGTTCGTTCTGCATCACTCTGGTCCAAATTCCTGCTCGACAGAATCTTCACAGCCGCTTTGACTGAAACGCATGAACACTGCACTGACAAGAAGACGGTTCCTGAGTCAAACGGTCATTTCAAGCACGCTGCTCGGAGTTGCCCCCTGTTTCCTCCGCGGCTTCGGCTCTCTTAACCAGAAGATAAATGTCGGCTTTGTCGGCGTGGCAAATCGCGCTGCTGACAATTTGTCGGAAATCAGCAAGCTAACCGACCTGGTCAATGTGGCTGCCCTCTGCGATGTTGACGACAAATACTTGGCACAGGCACGCGAGAAGCATCCGGGGGCGAAAACGTACAACGATTTTCGAAGATTGATGGACCAGAAAGACATTGACGCGGTCGTGGTGAGCACACCGGATCACACACACGCTGTGGCCGCTGCAGCGGCCCTTCGTACAGGACGCCACGTTTACTGCGAAAAGCCGCTCACCAGAACAATCTCCGAATGCCGTAAAATCGAGGAACTCACCAAAGAGCACAAACGAATCACACAGCTCGGCACCCAGATTCATGCCGGCGACAATTATCGCCGGGTCGCCGAACTCGTCCAAGCCGGTGCGATCGGCCCCGTCCACGAGGTGCACGTGTGGGTCAGCGCCTCATACGGCGGAATGAACAAGCCAACAGACAAACCACCCGTTCCACCCGGGTTGCATTGGGATTTGTGGCTCGGGCCGGTTGGCCCTTGCGATTATCACCCGGATTACGCGCCGTTCAAATGGCGCAATTGGTGGGCGTTCGGCGGCGGTTCCCTCGCAGATTTCGGGTGCCATTTCATGGATTTGCCGCATTGGGCGCTGGACCTGCGTCATCCGTTGGCCGTTGAACCTCTTGCCGGGCCGCCTGTGCATCCGGATTCGACACCACCGTGGCTAATCGTCAGATACGAGTACCCTGCGCGTCCTGCGATTGAAGGCCGGGAACCGCGGCCTCCCGTGGTTCTGACATGGTACCACGGCGGAAAACAACCAGCGCTGCTCGATGAGGAACAATCAAAGTATTTTCGAAGCGGAGTAATGTTCGTGGGCGAAAAGGGCATGTTGTTGGCCGACTATACACGCAGGCAACTGTTGCCTGAAAAAGACTTCGCCGGTTTTCAACCCCCGCCACAGTCGATCCCAAAGTCCATCGGACATCACCGCGAGTGGATCGAAGCGATCCGAAACGGCGGCAAGACCACATGCAATTTCGATTACTCGGGCGCTCTGACGGAGGCAGCCTTGCTGGGTAACGTCGCATACAGGGTCGGCCGTAAGATCGTTTGGGACGCCAAAGCACTCCGAGCAACCGGATGCAGGGAAGCCGACCAGTTCATTCAACACAGTTACCGCAAAGGCTGGAAGCTTTAGCCCGCATATTCAATACGCTCATTGGTCTGCGAAGCGGATATCCGCACGAAACTAAATGATTATATTGGAAAATCGTTCACATTCGCGAAGGTTTTCACGCTTCGAGTTTGGTGAGTTTCTCCGTATCTGCTTCTCTGGCCGCCAGTAAGACGGTCACGACTGTGTGGTTTTTGGAAGACGCAAATAGACTGCCGGGCACTTCGTCCGGCTCGCTGGGGACAGCGAGCCCTACCGTGCATGAACCCCTGCATACAGGTAGGGCGCGCCATCATCGGCGCGCCGGGTGGGGGCTTGATTAGGGTGCTTTTCCCTGCGACGGAGTCGCAGCGGATACTTCGCAGCCCGGCGTGGGAGACAGTTCTCGTCAATGTGCGCAAGTGTCGAGTCTTTGCCCGCCAGGCAACTCTGGTTCCGGCTACGCCGGGCTGCGAAATATGCGGGTTTGAGAAAAGCTGCACCACGCCGAACCGGAAAGGAAATGCTGATGCAGCATGGGGGAAACCGCGTTGACCAAATCCGCTGTGGCGGGCAGCCCGACGCCAGCTCTGAGAATTGAAATGCTCTCGTGTGAGGCGCGTTTTTCCAAGGCCCGGAAATCTCACCGGAATCAGGACAGAAATCGCTTCAAAGCGAAGTGGAGTGCACGGGTCGTCCCCCCAATGCGTTCGAACATTGATTAATTCTTGTCTTGAATCCGACCGCAGTTGTTGCGATAAAGCGCGAGTCACCGACGGCTTTCGTGTTGTAACAGAAACGGAATCAACTCAAC
>JARYMD010000139.1 GCA_029907285.1 Verrucomicrobiota bacterium
CATGAAACTGTTCCGCCTGAAGGCGGCATTAAGAAACGCAGCGGGCCGGCATGCGGGCAGAAGTAATTACTTCGCTTGCAGATGAACGCGCGTGTTCATATGTTGCACACATGCAAACACCACTGGTGTCACGCATCGTTTTAGGCGCGGCCATGATGGCCGCATGCACATGGCTGATGTCGGAAGCGAAGTCACAAGGGACTTCGGCCGATGCAATTCGCGAGGAATACGAAGCGCGGTTCAGGTCAATTTCAGCCAAGATCGATGATATTCTCGGCATCCAATCCACCCTCCAGCGGCGCATCAACGATTTGTCAGCGGAGCTTGCAGCGCTGCGCGAGGAACAGTCTCGAATCGCCGGTCAAAGTGTGCGTCCCGACGATCTCCGCAAACTCGCGGACAAAATCCGCGAAATCGATCAGAAGCGCGAAGACGACAAACGGATCATCCTTGAGGAACTGCGCAAGCTCGCTCAAACCCCGATCCCGGAGCCGAAGCCGCGAAAAGAGGAAACAAGAAAGCAAGAAACAAAGAAGGAGTCCGAACTGTCGCAGCCGCCCATTCCCCAGAAGGGCTACGAATATGTCGTGAAGGAGGGGGACACACTGAGCGCAATTGTAGAAGCTTACAGGCAAAACGGTGTGAATGTGACACTGGATATGGTTTTGAAGGCAAACCCGAATGTGAAACCGAAGTCGCTGCGCATCGGCCAAAAAATCTTCATCCCGGATCCCGGGCTGAAATGATCCAGCCTTGCCGGCGAGCTGATATTCGGTTCTGTGTTCACTTCTGAATCTGGGCGGAGTTCACCGCAGATTTCATCAGCCGCAAATTATCCTGCCGGGTCAATCTGTGGGTGATGCCGAAATCTGTGGAGACACCACCATCTGAAACCAATGCTGAAACACGCATCTTTGGGGGAGAGTTCAGCAATCGGTTGTCCCGCGCTTTGAGCGATGCCACGCCCGCGGCCGTCAGAGCCCCGCCTTTAGGCGGCAGCAATAGCCGACTCCATCAAATCATTGGCACGTCCCGTGGCACTTTCACAATGATGGTGCCGGCGATCTTGTCATGCCATGATTGGCGCTCGCGGGTCCAGCCTGCCCAGAAATACCCAATCCCAAACGCAAGAAACGAAAATACGGCCGCAAGAGCCCGCACAAGCGCAAGGCTGAAATCCAGATCGCGCCCGTCTTCGCGAACCACGCGTATTCTGCACACTACGCCGCCTATTGTGGTTCCTTTCCAAGTCCACATTCCAACGTGATAAGCGATCCAGAGAATGACGCCGAATCCGTTCAAATGGCCAAGTAACCATCCCAACAAAACAAGGTCGAGAAGTGTGGCTGCGAATCTGAGCCAGAACCCAACACGCGGCAATGACGCATAGTCGATTGGCGGCACACCGCGCAACCCCACACGCGGCTCTGTGCCCTCCTGGCCTGTTGCACCAGGAGCGGTGGCAGCGGTTGTGCCTCCGCCGCCTGTCGTTGGCAGGGCAGGGGAGATGGCGCCCCCGGTGGGCATCCCGCTTGTCGGCCTTGCACCGTTGCGGCCGTTCACTCGGAAAGCCCGGAATACTGCCATGAGCGCCGCTCCAAGGCCAAGACAGAACAATACGCCCCACAGAACACAGCCTAGAATCGGAACCATGTACAGCACGGTCACAAGAAGCGCTCCGACGAGGAAATGCGCCATGGATTCAGGCGCCAGCGCCATGCCAAAGCGTTTCGTCAGTTGCGCGCCGATGAACTGGAGAGTCGCAGCTTTGCCAACCAAAACGGCAGCCAGCAATGCGAGCTTCAAGAACGGCACAGCCAACAGTCCCATGCCCGACGCGATAAGGAGCAGCATCAGCGGGCCAAGGAGAATCAGCGCCACCAAACCCACGCCAAAAGCTGCCAGTGAATTCTCGTCCAGCACCTTGGCACACTGAGCCATCGAACGCGGCATCAGCACTGCAATAATAAGATAGATCAAGAAAAACAATCCCACGAAGAACCATGCAAATCCCGATGTCGGCGGAAGCGGCCGCATCAGCAACAGACCGCTCTTGACCCATTTCCATACGGGATTGAGTTTTGCCGACCATTTTTCAAATGCGAACTCTTTTGGGGCGGAGGCGAGTCTGGCTTCCGGGTCGCGATCGAGATGTCCCAGCACAATTGTTGTTTCACCGCCGATTTGTGCTTTGGGGCCGAGCTTGAGGTTTCCCAGAACCACGACGCAGTCACCTGCGATCTTGCCGTTTACCTCGGCGTTGCCGTGAACAACGACCATGTTACCTCCAACGTCGCCGTCCACTTTTGCGTTGCCCAGCACCACAACAAGGTCGCTCACCTTTTCTTCTGCCGACACAACCGCATCGGCGCCAACTTTCACCATATCACCCAAAGCCCGCACTTCCGCGGGTGACGCAGATCGTTCCCGTGACTCAGCCGAGTCGTCTTCGGGCTTGATGCCTGCATTGCTCTGGGAATCCGCGTCGGCTGCAAAGCCCGTGGTTTGTGGCGCAATCCATGGACCGGCCGCCAGCAACCCAAGCGTTAGCAGGAACGCATAAAAGGGAAACTTGTTTGTTTTCATTTTGGTACTCCTTTCACTGTTGGAATCCTTGCCAACCGATAGATCAGCGTGCCACATCCGATGCAGCAGAGATACATGGCGGTCAGCACAGCCGCCAAACCGATCAAGAACGGCCCGTACGCTCTGCCAAGGCCCGCGGCCACGGCGGTCAGAACCACACAAACCAAATTTACAATCGCACCTGCGAAATAAAAAACATCCGAAACCACCTCCGTCGCGGCTCCGAGCAGGCCGGCATTTCTGACAAGATTCGCCCAGCCCGAGACCGAAGCCGCCAGTGCAATCAGGACAACCGCCGTCGCGGCAAGGCGAACTCCGACCGGCCACGTGGACCATGACTGCCGATACCATGGGCAGGTTGAGCGCGCGGCTATTGCGGCAAGCACACGCGGAACAAGTGTGGGCGGTGCCCTGTGATCGGGCAGGCTTTTCAACTCACGGTCAAGGGCCTCAACCCACCGTTCGTCATCTGAACCGTTCGTCATCCGGTTCATTCGATCAAAATCCTCCTGCGGCAAGCCGATGGCCGAGTTTCCGACGAAGCGATTCGCGCGCCCGGTGAATGTCAGTTTTCACCTTGCCCAATGACACTTTGAGGTTCGCGGCAATTTCCTCGTAGCTCATGTCCTCAAAGTGATACAGAACAAGGGCAGCGCGTTGTGCCGGCGGCAAAGCGCGGATCGCGTCCTCGATAATCGTCCGCTTGTCTGCGAGATCGCCAGCCTGCTCATCCGAATCCGGCGCGGAGATTGTTTCTGTAAGATCACGCTCTTCTTGGCCGTCCTGTATGGATTCGGAAAAAAACTGCCATCGCGCCCGATAACGGGTGAGATGGTTCACGCTCAGATTCCGCGCGACGGTCTTGAGCCAGCCGCCCGCCGTGGGGCTGTGTCGCAGCTCGTCCAAGTGCGCGTAAGCCCGCAAGAAGGTTTCTTGGGCGATGTCTTCAGCGTCGGCCTCGTTGCCGACCAGGCGCAACGCTGTCGTATATACCATGTCTTGGTAGTCTTTCATAAACGACTCGAATTGGCCTTGGTCGCTCATCCGATTTGCTATTGGGCATGGGGGCCTGTGCTAATTCGAGCTCATTTTCACCCTGAAAACACGATTCTGGAACTCAAAGTTTCACAAAAAAGTCTTGCTACAATTGGCCCGGCCGGTTATCGCCTTGAACGCAGCCGCTTCGCCGGGCGGAAAACGCCGCGGCACCGGTATTGGTCAATTCTAACGCCATGTCCTGTATCGCCATGGGATTGGCCTGTGCCTTTCCAGCGGCTCGCATTGCGTATGCTGAAATGTCACGAGTTGATGGGCTTTATTTCGCCGAGCCTTGCTCAGGAGATCATCGAGTTTGTTTTCAAAGAAGACAAACCGTTGTACCGGACGGTGCTGGCTGCTGTGGCCGACGTCCACCGCGTCCGGCCCACTTTCCTTGAAAAGAAGCCTCGAACACAGCGGCACGCTGAAATGATTGCAACTCTCAGCCGCCCGCGACTGGAAGAGGCTGCTGCGAATCTGTTGCGCGGATGGCTGCTGAAGGCTGAGAACGCAATCGTGACCGATTTCCTCGACAGCCTTGGCATTCCCCACGAGAAAGGGCTTGTTGAGGACTTTCCAAAGGAAATCGACGACGCAAAGCTCGATGCCGCAATCGATTTGCTGCTGGCCAAGCACCCAAAAGAAAAGGTCATTGTTTACCTCAATACCGTAAAGTCCTCCGGCGGCGCCGACTGGGAAAACCTCGGGAAAAAGCTCGCGGAAGACCCACGCCTTCAGCTCGGATAGAGGGATTCGAGGAGCCCCGGTTTTTCATTCACGCCACGGCGCAGGCGCCCTGCCACCATCCAGACTTTTATGACAGGCAGGGCTTGCGCTCCGAGGCGAGCCGAAATCAAGGCACGAATTCCAAAGTTCCCGCGCAAACGCGCAACTCGGACACTGGCAGGTTGCTCCGCGCCTTGTGCGATGATGCGCCCGCAGCGGTCAGAGCCCCGCCTTCAGGCAGAACAGTGTCGCCGAGCCCGGCAGGAACATCATTTCCGGCCCCGTCTCAGCAGGTCCAGAATCATCTCCAACTCCATGTGGCAATCGCGAATTGTGCGTTCGGCTTCGATGATCCGGCTTTCGAGGCGGCGGACGCGTTCTCGAAGTTCCATGCATTGGATCATCCTTTCCTCAGCCAGACACCGAACCGCTTCGTATTCTTTCGCTGTCATGCCTTCGGTCCGACGCAGCTCGGCTGCATGGAATCCGAGGACTTGCGGTCCAGTTGATTCCTCCGCTTTCGAAAGAATTTTCCGAATGGCCGAAACCACGGCCATCACCTGTTCGGCTTCTGCGTCAACTCGCCCACCAGCCCGGTGTTCCAGTTTCGACAGCACCCTGCGGATTTGCTCCCTCCAATCGCTTCCTGCTTCAAAAACCTCTTGAATTTCGCCGCGCAGGCGTCTCATTGGGGCCTGTGGAATCTCCGCACCGTGCGGATGTTCGATGTCCTCCAGCATGGACAGGACCTCGCGTGCCACTGCTATTTCCGACCGCATCTTTGCAAACTGGTCTTCCAAGTTGGGGTTCTCCGAGAGCAAGGCCATCAATTCGTTTTCTTCTGCGGGTTGTGCCTGATTGGCCAGAACCTTGTGCGCCAGTTCATGAAAGCGTTCATCACCACCAGTATTCATCGCAGTTCCCTCCCAAGTTCTTTCAACAACTCTGGATGTTTGGCGAACTCTCTCCGGAGCGCGGCTAGCGCTCTCGGCAGTGTGACGCCAACCGTTCCCAAGGGCATGCCGAACTTCTCGGCCAACGCCGCCGGACCGCGATTTTGCCGGCATTGCCACCGCCTTCCTGAGAGACATTCTCACGGCGAACGAGCGCCGGTTCCCGTCCGTCGGCTACGGTGTTAATTGCCGTTATCAAGGCAGTTCGCTTGCAGGCTCGGCGTTGATACACGCAAACGAGGTGATCCACGCCGCGTTCTTCCGGGTGGATTCAGGCGGAGAATCTGCGGTTGACCACATGATCTCTCAAATAATCTGCTCCCAATACCGTCAGCACGGCCAGCCCTGAAAACCGAAGAGGAACAAACCTTTGTGAGGAGGAATTTATGGAAATGATATTGTCAGGGGCTGACCTGCTACAAATATGCCGCCCCTACGGGGCTACGCGTGTGTTTGGGAACGTACAACGTTCAACGTGCAACGCTCAACGCACAACTTTCAAGGGTGTTGCTGCTTGGTGAGTGCTGAGTTGGAAAGCCGCCTGAAGGCGGGACTCTGACGGCCGCGGGCGTGGCATCGCCCAAAGTGCGGGACAACCGAGCGCTGTTAGAGTTCCGCGTTTGCGCGGAAACAAGAAAACTGTCTGTCACAGCTCCAGCGCGCCGGGGACGGCGCGCCCTACCATTGAGGGGAATGTGCCCGGCACGTTAGTTCATTTGGCTGATTGCGCTGCTGCAGCCAGCTCGGCAATAACGCGCCGCTGAGTCACCTCAAACAAGAGGGCGTCATATCGTGTTCGTTCGTTGAAGTAGTCCATTTGCACTGCGCGGTTGCAGACGTCTGCTGCTTCTTTGAGCTGGTCGAGTCTTCGGTATGAGTCGGCCATTCGCGTAACAAGCAACAGCGGCGCCGATGCATCCAGCTTGAACTTGTTTGCGCCGCGCGGCAAATCCGACAGAAGCGCGAGCCGGCCGTAGTTTATGCAGGACTGATCGTCGCCCCTGTCCCATGCGAGTTCGGCAAGGTAGGCCTGATAAAGCCTTTGGTTGTCGGGATCGACCTGTATGAGAGTTTGCAACACTTGCGACAAGTGATCTGTGGGGGGCGCATAAAACACAGAGCGCTGTTCCAGGTAAGTGCGCATGAGACTCAGGCCGTAGTGCCTCAAGAGCGCGGGGTTGGTCTTTGCTCTTTCGTACATTTTCTGCCCCAGCAAAGCGTATCTGAGCACGTCGTGTTCAGCCGAAGCCTCGAGGCGTTTGAACCTTGTTGCGATCTCGTGCGGTTCGAGTGCGTCTGGCTCATCCTGCATCCAGCGCAACAGAAATGAATCCATAATGTCAACGTACCTGCGTTCTTCAGCCAGATAGAACCGGGTGAAGGCGGTCCTGTCTTCCTTGGTGAGCTTGTGTCTGGCGAGGTATTGCCCAAGCAACGTTTCTGCCCGCCGCGAGAAGTTCTCGTCCAACTGCTGGAACCTCCGGGCAGTGCGCCTGAGGAAAAAATCGCGCTGCGCGACGTACTCGAGCACGGGGTAAAAATCGCTGTGCTGGCGTGTGCCGACTGCCGGGATCAGAGCCCCGAACTCTGACGAAACCACTTCGCGTCCGAGGAACAAAACCGGGTTGGACAATCCGAGCCGTTCGAGGTCCGCCTTCACTTCAGGTTCGGCCAGCGCGGCCACGACCTTGTCAACATCATGCTTTCTCGGTTCAACTGTGCCAACAAGAACAAGGTCTGCGGTGTCGGTCCGCCACAAGCTGACCGACGGGAACTCGCTCGTGAACGTTGCAAGGAAAATGTCAAACGCGGCGTCGCTGAACTCGTAAAGCTGCATCCATTGAACCATGAGTCCGCCGGGCGCAAGGTGCGCCCTGCAATTGGCGTAGAACTCCCGGCTGAAGACGTTTGCGACGCCTGCCATCCACGGGTTTGATGGCTCGCTGATAATCACGTCATATCGCTTGTCCGTAGAGAGAAGGAATGACTTTGCGTCGTCAATGATCATCCGCAGCCGCTTGTCATGGAACACGTCCCTGTTGTAGTTGGAGAACATCTTTGCGCCTTCGATTACCTCGGGCGAAATCTCGACGACATCCAGACTTCTCACTCTGTTGTGTGCCAGGGCGGACCCGGCCGTAACACCGCTTCCGAGACCGATCACAAGGACATCTTGAGCATCCGGGTGCAATGCCAACGGCACTTGGGCCGACAACACCTGCGTCATCATGTCCGTGAACGTGCTCGCATCTGTCTTGCCGTTGACCTTCAAGAAAAGGTTCGTTCCGTCAACCCTGTCACCGTGCACGCTCACGGTCGCCCCTGCGCCGTCCCGGTAGAATCTGATATTCGAAGTTCTTGCCACTTCCAGGAAGTCTTTCCGGTTTGGGGGAACGATGCCCGGCCGCCACATTCCCAATGTCAGAGCGCCCTGCCATGTTCGGTCAAACAACGGCCCTGCCGCCCACACTATTGCTGCCAAGGCAATGAGCATCGGCACGGTCGATATCCTGATCCGCAGCCCATTTGTGCGCGTCAACACCGCAAGCCCGATCCACGTATTCAATCCGGCGCCCAATGCAAATGTTCTGGCCAGTCCCAGCTTGGGCAAAAACAGAAAACCCGTTAGACAGGTGCCCAACACCGTTCCAAGCGTGTTTACAGCAAACACGCGGCCGACAGCACTTCCTGCTTCCGAAACCGCAGAGGCCGCAACCCGGCTGACAAGTGGCAATGTCATCCCCAAACACAGAGTCGGTATGAACATCACGCCGAAACAAATCAGAGCCTGACACAAGACATACACCGGATACGCAGCCTCCGTCCTCGAAAGCAATCCGGCGAGCCGAACAAACCAATAAGGCAAATAAGCGTAGAAAAACATCGAAACGCCAAGCGTTGCCGCCAAAGCCAGCTCGGCAAACCCAAACGCCCGGAAAGGCCGTCGTGCAAACCCCGCCTTTGTCACCACCCATGCACCCACGGCAATGCCCGCTATAAACGTGATCAGCATGATCGAGAACGCGTGCGTGCTGGACCCGAGCGCCAGCGACAAAACACGCGTCCACGCCACCTGGTAAAGCATCGCCACAAAACCCGACAACCCTATTGCAAAAACGGCCAGAAGCCTGTCCCCGGGCCGATACACTTCATCGTCGGCCAGGCCATTTTCAGGGTCTGGCGCTTGTTCCACAGCCGGAGTTTGCCCGGGCGCGACCTCGACCCCTTCTCTCATCCACCCGCTGAGGAACAGGCCAACACAACCAACTGCGAGATTCATCGACGCCGCAGCAAGGACTGTTGCGCTCAGCCCCATCGCCTGAATCCACCAGAAATCCGCCAGAACAACTCCCAGCACTGCGCCCGCGCTGTTTACCGAATACAAAGCTGCAACCCGTCCCTGCATCTCCCCCAACGTCTTCGTTACCAGCCGGGTTATCATTGGCAGCGTCCCGCCCATCAACACCGTCGGGAACAGAATCGCTGCCAGACTGAAGCAGAACTTCAGAACAAAACCTGCGGCCGGCCCCGGCGCCCACGAGCGCACCAGCGACACGTAAAAGCCGTAGCAAAGTTCGTAATACGTCGGAAATGCAATCGCATACAACCCAATCGCCAATTCCAGCCAGCCGTAAATTGCCAACGGACGTTTCACCCGGTCCGCAAGACGGCCAATCCACCAGTTCCCAGCCGCCAACCCGCCCATGAACGCCATCAGCACCGCCACAACCGCGTAACTGGCGTGGCCAAGGAACAATGCAAGGTACCGCGACCAAACCACCTCATAGACCAAGCCGGCCGCACCAGAAAGAAACAGACAAAACAAAACCGCCCCCAGCACCAATCTGGTGCCGGGCCGCGCCGGTAATTGAACTCCTGCCATCGACCTGTGATTCTGAAACGTGGTTAACTACGAAGAACAGTGCAAACTGCCGCGACATTAGACCAGGAAACCGTGCCGCATCGGACTCTGTCCGTCGTGCCCGCGGCACAAACAACGCTCTGGTCGGGCATCATTGTGACTCTGCCTTGTTGGGACCAAACCAGCGCTTGCTGCCCTTGAAACGTGGGTGTCACAAGGTATGGCCTTTGGATGCCAGACTGCAGGTGGGCGGCGATCCGACAACGCCGTAATCATACGTGCCACCGCCGGGACACTGAGGAGCCACGCCGTTCTTCAAGTAGCTGTTCACAGCCGGAATGTCCACCGGCTCGCCGTTGCCCTTCCGGTTCTCGGCAGCCCATGCTTCTTTGGCGCTGTCAATGGCACGGAGGTTCATCTGACATGCCTGCCGCTGGGCATTCTCACGTGCTTTTGCAAAGTTCGGAACGGCTATGGCCGCCAACACCCCGATGATCGCCACCACGATCATGATTTCAATCAGGGTGAACCCAGACACTCGATTCCTTACCGTCTTCATAGATTGCATTTCTAGGATTAGCGCGTATCCAATGGTCTCAGCTACATCCGATTCGGCCGGCGAAGCACGAGGTTGTGGCAGCGCCGGGGAATTCTAATATCAACCACAGCACCAAAGTCAATGAGACACCACAAACCTGCGCGCCAGCGCCTGTCAACCTATCTTTCTAACACCGCAATCAGCGGCAAGTTCTTGCGCCTCATCGCACCCCTGCGGCACCGCTCTCCGGCCAACATCACATTGCGTCCATCGCATCTGACACGCCGAGCCCGCCGTCAATGAGCCGCCGACCCCGTCTCTCACTGCCGGTCTTGTCCTGTGTGGTTCTGACTTGTGCCTGCAAGTACTGGGCGATCGTCGTGTGACCGTTCTCACGCGCCACGTCCACGGGTGTCTGCCCTTGCGGACCGCGCACATTGATGTCGGCGCCTGCGTCCACCAGCAACCGCACCATTGGCAAGTCGCCCTTCCGAACCGCCAGATGCAGCACTGTCCAGCCGGACTTGTCTTTCGCATTGAGATCGGAACCGGC
>JARYMD010000013.1 GCA_029907285.1 Verrucomicrobiota bacterium
GGGGCTTGATCAGCGCGCTCTTCCCAGCGACGGAGTCGCAGGGCATATTTCCCAGCCCGGCGTGGTTGAAGGTCCGGCGGGGTGCAAGAGCCGGGGCGTTGGCCGTTGGGCGACTTTGGTTTCGGCTACGCCGGGCTGGGGAATATGCGCGCTAGACTTGAAAAAGCGCCGAGGCGAAATCGGCGGCGTTGAAAGGCTGGAGGTCATCGATCTGTTCGCCTACGCCGATGAACTTCACTGGCAGCGCCAGTTCTTTGTGAATCGCGACTACCATTCCGCCGCGGCTTGTTCCGTCGAGTTTGGTAATAACCAGGCCTGTGACTGAAGCTGCCTTGTGGAACTCGCGTGCCTGGTTGAGTGCGTTCATGCCTGTGGTTGCGTCAATAACGAGCAAGACCTCGTGCGGCGCGCCTTGGAGTTTTTTGCCCATGACCCGGTGCACCTTTTGGAGTTCCTGCATGAGGTTGTTCTTCGTATGCAAGCGGCCTGCGGTATCCACAAACAGATAATCTGCTCCTCGAGCGATGGCGGCAGTGACAGCGTCATGTGCAACAGACGCCGGGTCGGCGTTGTAGGTTCCTGTCACCACGGGGACGTCGAGGCGTTGCCCCCAGAGTTTGAGCTGTTCGATTGCGGCGGCGCGGAACGTGTCGCACGCGGCGAGCATGGGTTTTTGGCTGCGGTTTATTACGTAATGAGCGAGTTTTGCGCAGGTTGTGGTTTTGCCTGTTCCGTTAACTCCCACAACGGACACGACTGTCAGTCCTGATTCTGCTCGGGCGAGGTCGGTGCTGTGGTTGCTCAAGCTGCGTTCGACGATGTCGCGTGCGATGGCCAGGACATCGGCGCTCTGATTTCCCTTGGATTCATAAGCTTCTTTGACCGAATTGACGATCTGCGCTGTTACAACTCGGCCGAGGTCGGCTCCAAGGAGGGCAGCTTCCAATTGCTCGAGCGTTGTTCCAGTGAGCCGCGGCGAGCCGGTGACGATGCGCCGTATTTCATGAACAAGGCGCGAATGAGTCTTGCCAAGGCCTGCTTTGAGTTTCTGAAAAAGTCCCATTCTTTGCGAACCTGCTACTTCAAAATTGCTGTATCGGCGATGGGCAAATCTCCATCGCTGTTGTTTTCGCGGCCTTGCCGGCCGGGGGCGGATTGCCGATCCCGAGCCGAATCCGCCAGTTTCTGAAAAAATTCGTGGGGCAAGCGCACCGTGCCGATTGTGGCTTTGCCCTTGTTAAGTCCGTGACAATCGGAACCGCCGGTTATCAGCAAACCGTGCTGTTTTGCGATGGCGGTGTAATGTTCCGCCATGCGCGGGGAGTGCTTGGGGTGAAAGCATTCCAAGCCGTCGATGCCTGCGTCAACAAGCAAAGGAATCAGGTGATCCGCCTTGTTGAGGCCGGGATGGGCAAGGACCGCCAGCCCGCCGGCGTGGTGGACCAACTGAATTCCCTTTGGCGTTTGCACTTTCCATTTTGGAACCCAGGCTGGTCTGTGTTTCTTGAGAAATCTTTCGAATGCCTCCTCGTGATTCGAGCAAAACCCTTGCTGGACAAGTGCGCGGGCGACATGGGGCCGGCCGGGCGAGTGGCAATTTGCCAGTTCCACAACCACCTGGAGATGCAATGAGATTCCGAGGTCATTGAGTCGGGCGACCATTTCCCTGACGCGCTGTTGTCTGGCGGCCTGGAACTTTTCGAGTTGAAACAGGAGGTCGCTGTTTGTTGGGTCGATGAAGTATCCGAGAATGTGGAGTTCTTCTCCGTCCCACTCGGTGGCCATTTCGACGCCCGGGGCAAATGCGATACCGTGTTCCGAGCAGGCCTCGGACATTCTGGGGCATCCCTCGACGGTGTCATGGTCTGTAAGACCCAGCGCATTGAGATTGTGGAGCTGCGCCTGTTCGACCAATTGTTCAGGCGTCCACGTCCCGTCCGAGAAACAAGAATGCAAATGCAAGTCAGCGAACATGTCCTAATCTTTCACGATTCGCGCCGGCCGCAAGATTTCTGTGCGGATTTTGTCCAGAATCCCGTTTACGAATCCGCCGCTGTCTTCGGTGGAATACTTTTTGGCTATGTCCACTGCTTCGTTGATGCTTACGACAGGTGGAATATCTTCGCGGTAAAGCATTTCGTAAATGGCGATGCGCAGGATGTTCCGGTCAACCACAGCCATGCGGCACAAATCCCAGTTTTTGGCGTGTTTTGTGATGAGGACATCTATTTTGCCACGATGCTGCCATGCGCCGCGAATCAGGTCATTGGCAAAGGCTCGGAGTGCGTCCTGATCGGGTGTCGGCGGAGGGGCTTCTGCCGGCTTGTCGTGGGCTTGGCCGGTTTGTTCTTTGCCGGCTGCCGCCAGTTGCTGGGATTCCCAA
This sequence comes from Verrucomicrobiota bacterium, assembly GCA_029907285.1. Taxonomy (GTDB): domain Bacteria; phylum Verrucomicrobiota; class Verrucomicrobiia; order Limisphaerales; family J093; genus JAAYVR01. Next base: position 2,384 of record JARYMD010000013.1, read on the forward strand.
AACAATCTCAATGCCGCCTCGAAATCCTCTGGCGGATTTATGTCGCACTGAAACAAAAACTGTAATGCACGTTCTCGTGCTTCGCGCCTCGTACCCATGTGGCCAGCATGGGCAGCGCGGCCGTTTCTGGCAAAGAAAAAAATCTGCTGTTCCATCTGATTGTTTCGGAGCAAAATGAAACCGGCATTCTTCCGAGAACAACATATTACTGTCCAATGAACAGCGTTCTATTCAAGAGATTCCGTTTGTGTGGCCTCTGTGTTTTGGCTGCTGCCATTGCTGTTGCGGTTCAAAGTGCGCTTGCTTCTTCCGCGATGGTGCGGGCATGGCGCGGGCAAATCGAGCTCCCGACGTACCCATGGTCGGGGGTGACGCATCCGTACTTCCGCGGGACTGATCGGCTGAACATTTACCCTTATCCAATGCTCGACTTTTTGAGCCGGGACCGGACAAACCGCACATATCGCACTGTCGTGCTGGAGAATGACTGTCTTCGGATTACGTTTCTGCCCGACCTTGGCGGGCGGGTGCATGAAGTGATCGACAAAACGACCGGCCAGCCGATGTTCTATGTCAATCACGCAATCAAGCCCGCGCTGATAGGGCAGTGCGGGGCGTGGATATCCGGCGGGATTGAATGGAATACAGGGCCGCAAGGTCACACAGTTGGCTGCATGCAGCCGGTTGATTTCGTAATCCTGCCGCCGGCCAAAGATGGCTCACAGTCCGTTGCCATAGGCGAAACAGAGCGAATATACGGGACGAAATGGACTGTTGTCGTGACACTCAGGCCCGGCCGCTCGTTCATCGAGGAGCGCATTCGCATGTACAATCCGACCGACAGCGTTCGGCCCTATTACTTTTGGAACTGCACTGCGGTGCCGAACACAAAGGGGTTCAGGTTCATTTACCCCATGACGCTTGGGACCGACCACGGTGCCGAACGCTTCTTCAACTGGCCCATTCATGAGGGCAAAGACCTCACTCGCGGCACGAATTACCAGGATGCCGCATCGATTTTTGCGTGGGAATGCGACAAGGACTTTTTCGGTTCCTACAATGACGATCTTGACCGCGGCGTTGTTGCGTGCGCAAACCACCATGTTTTGCCGGGCAAGAAAGCGTGGACATGGGGCTGGGGTGGTTATGGCACGATGCATCAGGCCGACCTGACCGACAGTGACGGCCCCTACAACGAGGTTCAAACCGGCCCGCTGACGACGCAGGCGGACGTCGGCAGGCTTGATCCCTGTGAAGCAATTTCATGGCAGGAGTGGTGGTATCCAATTCATGGCATCGGCGGTTTTGATTTTGCCAACACAAATCTCGCCGCAAGTGTGAGGCATGAGAATGGCAAACTGGTTCTCAAACTGCTCGGCACAGGTGAATGGCCCAATGCACTCGTGTGCGTCCGCGACAACCAGCGCGTGTTGCTCAATCAGATTGCGAGGATTGATCAACATCGCCCGGCCGAGGTGGCGGTCGAGGTTAACGATGCAAAGCGTTTTCTCATCCGCGTCTCAACAGACGGAACAACTCTTGCGGAATGGGTCTTTCCGTTGGAGCTGCCTGCGAGAACTCCGCCGCCGCGGAAGAAAGCCGCGGAAACGCCTGCGGAACTCGTGGTATCGGCATGGCAGCATTACTTGCTGGCGCGTTTTGATGATGCCGAACGTGATTTCAAAAAGGCGCTCGAAAAAGACCCTCAGTGCCACGACGCTCTTGTTGGACTGGCGAACATTGAGATGGACCGATCACCTGCGCGTGCGGCAGATTACGCCCGGGCCGCAATTGCTGTTGATCCCAACTCCGGCCGGGCGCAATACGCTCTGGCTGTGGCGGAGCACAGGCTGGACCTTGAAGGGCGCTCTCCCGACGATGCCAAACAACACTTCAATACGGCACTCGAGGCGGCGTGGAAAGCCACTTGCGACCCGCTGACCGCGATCCCGGCGCGCGCGCTTGTGGCGAGGCTGCTGATCAGAGATTCGAAGGTGGCAGAGGCAGCTCATGCGCTTGGCGAGCCAGGGCCGTGGCAGGCTGATCCTGTCTGCCGGGGGCTTTTTGCACACTGCTTGAGCGCCCGGGTTGCGGGAAATGGAACAAATAGCAAGCTTTCAGATTCGCTTGCGCGGCAAAACCTCGAGGTTGACCCGCTTGATTTGTTTTCGCGTCTTGTCCTTGCGTTGAACAAAAACACCGAACCGATTGTTTCTTTCATTGTGCCTGAAGGCACGGATCGCAAGTCCATGGTGAACCTGATCGCTCAAGTGCGCGACCTCGGCGGCCGGGCAATTCTGTCGTCGTTGGCTATCGATGGAATGAGTGAAGACGGGCTCGGGCGAACCGCATCAGAATCCACTGCGCGAGGTGCAAAGAGACCTCAGAGCAGCGTTTCTGTGATGGCCCAGTATGACGCCTTGATGGCCGAGGATTGGCCATGGCGTTACACAGATTTGCCGGAGCTTTGCGCGAAGTTCAATGCAAACTCGCGCAACGGAAAACTTGCGCTTTCTCTCGGGCATCTCCTGTTTCACCTCGGCCGCCACGATGTGGCACGCGAGATGTGGAAGAAGGCCGATGAACTCGGGGTCGAACCCGCCATCGCAAATCGCGCTCTCGGGATGGCCGCACTTACGCTCGACAACAATCTTGACTCTGCGCTCATGCATCTCACCAAAGCACATGAAGCTGACCCGAAAGACGCAATCATAGCGCGTGATCTGAGCAGAGTTCTGCACCGCATCGCCGACGCTTCTGATATGCCGGAACGCAAACGGGAAGCGTGGCAGCGCGCCCGCGACAGTCTCCAGTCGGCGTTTGAACAGGGCAAAGGACGATCTGATTTTGTGGCGCTTCTTGCGAGGTCGCTCATGCGGCTTGGTGATTACCCGGCAACAGCGAGGCTGCTTGATTCCGTCCGCATAACAATCTGGGAAGGCGCGCGTGAAGCACACGATCTGTTCGAAGAAGCGCATCTTGCGCTTGGCGAAGAACATTTGCAGGCAGGCCGTGCTGCGGAAGCGCTTGCAGAGTTCAACCGAGCGCTCGAGTACCCGGCGAACCTTGCCACAGGGCGGCTCGAAAATGCGAGGGAGGCGCACATTCATTATCTGAGAGGCAAAGCGCTGGCCGCTCTCGGCAAACGCGACGAGGCAATCGCAGCATGGAAACTGGCCGCAGAAGAGCCGCCTTCAGGCGACCCAAAGAAAGAGAAGGCCCGGGAAAACGCGCGGAGGGAACTGGATGCCTTGCATTGATGGAAGGTTTCATGAATGGCAGGGCCGCAGTCCATTCCGCCTTGAGCCTGAGCGAAAAGCGCTGCGAGCCTGAAGGCAGCACGAGGCCAGTTTGGAAACCTCACCGGATTGAACGCATGTAAATGCCCAGGGGGTGGGCTAGTGGGATTCCCGGGCCGGAAGGCCTGGCGCGGAGCCTCGCTAACTATATTCTTCCCTCGTCTGCATCGATGTAATCGACGAATGTTCTTATGTCATCGCGGTGTTCGATGCCGGACTCGCGTTTGCGGCGCTTGAGCAATTCCTGGCCATTTGCGTCGTCTGGTGCAGGGTAGGAGAGCATCCGCTCGCGGTGGGCTTGTTTGTCTGCCTCTGACTTGCGCACGTGTTCGCGGACCCAATCGCAAACCTCGCCGTCGGTGATGGAGTTCTTGACCACTTCGATCATTTGCTCGTGGGTGAGGCCGGCTGCGGCGAGCCATGCGGCGTCGAAACCCTTTCCGAGATTGGGTTGATAATCGGGAGCGAGCTTGCCGGCCAGGTGCAGTCTGATCTTGTCAATATAACGCGGCAGGTGCATCCACCCATCCATTGTTTCGCGCGGGCTGCGCGGATAAATGATGTCAACCATGGCCAGATAATTGATTGGCGGGCCAATTGATGTCAAATTTTAGCGAGGCTCCGCCTCAGGCCGATTAGCCCGGACACCTCACCGGGATGACTGTCTGGGTGTAAATTGGCCGTAATCCGGTCAGATTTCCGGGCTGAAGAGTGTTGTGTCCCGTTATTCTGCGCTTGTGCATTATTGGCGGGAGTCTATGGTTGCTTGCCTGCGAGCCATTAAACAGCCTTCACAAAATGAGGAACGACTCGACATCTGTCCGGCGGCTTGATGAGGCGCTGGTAGAGCGCGGGCTTTGTGAAAGCCGCGAGCGGGCCAAACGCGCAGTGTTGGCCGGCATGATCCGTGTCAATGGCGAACGGAGATGCAAGCCCGGCGACCGTGTTCACATCGAGGACGAAATCTCAATGATTGCCGCGGAACGGTATGTGAGCCGCGGTGGGTACAAGCTGGAACATGCACTGACGGCATTTGGCATTGATGTTCGTGGGATGATCGCACTTGACCTTGGTGCATCGACGGGCGGGTTTACCGATTGTTTGCTCCAGCACGGGGCTGCGAAGGTGTACGCGGTGGATGTTGGCCACGGTTTGCTGGCATGGAAACTGCGCAACGACAAGCGGGTAGTGGTCATGGAAGGTGTGAACGGGCGTTATCTGAAAGCGGCTGATTTTCCCGAACCGCTCGACCGAGTTGACATGGCCACGATCGACTGCTCGTTCATATCGCTTCGCCACCTGCTGCCGCCGGTCGCACGCCTTGTCAAAGCGGGCGGCTTCATCGTGCCGCTGGTAAAACCGCAGTTTGAGGCCGGCAAAGTCGAAGCCGACCGTGGCCGGGGTGTGATCAGGGATGCGGCGGTTCGCGAGCGTGTTTTGGCTGAATTGAAGGAGTTTGTTGGTGACTTTGCAGATTTGCGTTGGCGAGCAGAGACTGAATCGCCAATTCTTGGCCCTGCAGGCAACCGCGAATATTGGGCGTTGATTGAAAAAACTCGATAAACACATTCAGTGCATCGGAATTATCGCGAACCCGGACAAACCGTCGAGCCGGGCGGTTTTGGCAAAGGCGGTTCGGTTGATCGAAAAATCTGGTCGCAAAGTCTGTTGTGACGCTTTGACTGCCGAGCTCGCCGGGCTTGAAATCCAGCGCTTTCAAGACGTGAGATCCGTTGCCCGTGCAAGCCAACTGCTGCTGGCGCTGGGAGGCGATGGCACGGTGCTGCGGGTGGCTCGTGAAACGGCGGGTACGCCTGTTCCGTTGCTTGGGGTTAACCTCGGAACTCTGGGGTTTCTCACGGCGAGTTCGGCGCAGGACTTGGAAGAAACGCTGAACGCGGTCTGGAGCGGTCAATGCCCTGTGGAAGCTCGAACGCTCATCCAGGCCGAGTATGAGTGCGATGGGAAGAGGAACAGGGAACTGGCTCTGAACGATTTTGTTATCAGCCACGGTGCGGTGCCGCGGTTGATCGAGCTGGAAGTCAGGGTTGATAATGAGCTGTTGACGCGGTACAGGGGTGATGGGCTGATTGTGAGTTCGCCGACCGGATCGACAGCGTACTCGCTGGCTGCCGGCGGTGCGGTGGTGAGTCCCAACGCCGATGTTTTCGCTCTGACACCAATCTGCGCGCACACGTTGTCGAGCCGGTCGGTCATTCTGAGCCTGAGTTCGACAGTCACGGTCCGGCCTCTCACCAAGCGGGTTGAGGCGTCTCTTGCAGGTGATGGCCGGGCTCTGGCAAGACTTCAAGCCGGTGACGTGGTTCGGTTCAGGCGAAGCCGCCATGCAGCGCATTTGGTTCGTCTTCCTGAAGCGTCGTTTTTCGACACGTTGCGCCGGAAACTGAACTGGAGCGGGTCATCGGTTTGAGGACGGCGCCGTGCCAAGCTGGGGTATCTCGCCAGGGCCGGTGGCAAACACACCCATAGCCCCCATATTTCCCAGCCCGGCGTGGCTGAAGGTCCGGGGGGCGCAAGAGCCGGGGGCGTTGCCCGTCAGGCGACTTTGGTTCCGGCTACGCCGGGCTGGCAAATATGCGGGCTGAGAACTATATCGACGCGCGCCAGGCCATTATTGCTTCGCGCATCAGTGCAAAGGCCTCCATGCGCGGCTTGACAAACCTTGGCCGGAACCATGGGAACGTGCCAACAAGATCGTTGAAAACCAGTATTTGTCCGTCGCAGTCCTGACCTGAGCCGATGCCGATGGTTGGGATTGGAATGCGTTTTGTGATTTCGTCGGCGACCGGGGGATCAACGAGCTCAAGCACTACAGCAAATGCCCCAACGTCGGCAAGGAACTGGGCATCTGCGATCAACGCTTGTTTTTCCTCTTGGGAGCGGCCTTTGATCCTGTAACGTTTTTCTTGGTGTATTGTTTGGGGCAGCATGCCGATGTGCCCGAGGAAGGGAATTCCGGCGGTTCTGATTGCCTTGATTTGTTCTGCAATTGCAAGGCCGCCCTCGGCCTTGACTGCCTCGGCGCCTGCGGCGATCAGCCGGGTTGCATTGGCAACAGCGGCTTCGGGCGTGTTATAACTGCCAGACGGAAGGTCTGCGGCAAGGAGGCTGCGGGGCATGGCGCGGGCTGCTGCCCGCGTGTGATGTTCCATGTCCGCCATGGTTACGGACGTCGTATCAGGGTATCCGAGAACCACCATCCCAAGAGAATCTCCGACGAGTATGATATCGAGGCCGGCTTCGGACAAGAGCCTTGCGGTTGGATAATCGTATGCTGTGAGTGCCGCGATGCGTTTGCGGCCTTTCATTTGTCTGATGGATTCGGGTGTAACTCTGGTCATCTAATCCGCAATACGATTGCTCTCTGTGCGCGGCCAAAACAAGCAGAAACCGATCTTGTTAATCTTCGAATACACCGCGTGAACAATCAAAGCTTGACGAAGCTCGCTTGGGAGCATACGGTATTGGCTGACATTGAACAGATTGCTGGATTGGCCAGCGCGAAAAGTCGGAGAGGCTGATTCTACCGGCTTTTTTGTTCCCCGGATGGGGCTTTTGTATGAATAACGAACTGTTAGCGTTGCTGGACTATTGGGAGCGCGAGAAGGGCATCAGCAGAGATGTCCTGCTTGCTGCTGTCGGAGATGCGCTTGTTTCCGCTGCCAAAAAAGCGCTGGGACCGGCGAGGGAACTGCGTTGCACCGTCGATCCCAAAAGCGGGGATATAAAGGCGTGGGCGAAACTCGTCGTGACAGACAAGGTGAGTTCCAAACACGACGAGATTTCGCTTGCTGAAGCGAAACGAATCAAGCCCGACGCGCAACTTGGCGATGAGGTTGAGGTGGAAGTCACACCGGCCAACTTTGGCCGCATTGCCTCCCAATACGCCAAGCAGGCGCTGACGCAGCATTTGCGCAAAGCTGAGAAAGCCCTTATCTTTGCCGAGTTCAAGGACCGCACCGGCGACATTGTGAATGGCGTTGTACGGCGTTTCGAGCGATCTGACGTTGTTATTGACCTCGGCAGGTATGAGGCAATGCTGCCCAGCCGCGAGCGCGTTCCGACCGAAGAATATCAGATTGGCGAACGCCTTCGTTGTTACGTCAAAGCCGTTGAAAACACGCCGCACGGGCCTGAGATTATTTTGTCCCGTGCTGATCCGCAGTTTGTCATCAAACTGTTCCAATTGGAGGTGTCGGAAATTGCAGACGGCACAATCGAGATCAAAGCCATTGCACGCGAACCGGGATTCAGAACCAAGATCGCTGTTTGGTCCCGCAATGACAAAGTGGACCCGGTGGGCGCATGCGTTGGGCTGCGCGGCCAGCGGGTCAAAAACATCGTGCGCGAGCTGAACAATGAGAAAGTCGATATTATCAAGTGGGACACTAACATCAAGACTTTGATAGCCAATGCGTTGGCACCAGCAAAACCGAAGGCGTTCGAAATCGACGAAACAAACAAACGCGTCAGAGTTATTGTCAGCCAGGACCAACTGTCCGTGGCGATCGGCAAGCGCGGTCAAAACGCCCGTTTGACTGCCAAGCTCACAGGCTGGGAAGTGGACATCGAGCCTGAGGCAGTTACGGCCATGGGGTTCGAGGAGAAAGTCGCCCAGGCAGTCAAAGCCGTGGCATCCATTCCGGGAATCACAGAGGCCCAGGCAGATGCCCTTGTTCATCACGGTTTCCTCGGCTTGGAGGATATATTGCAGGTCGAGCTCGCCGACCTCGCCGAAATCCCTGAAATAGGTGATGCCGCTGCTTCCATCATCGAATCAGCAAGGGCGGAAGCTCAGCGGCGCACTCTGAACATCAGTCCATTGCCCGCACAGCAATAAACGGCTCGGCAGGGAATTTATCACGACAACCAAGGTCAAAAACTGGAAATTAGCGACAAAGAACGTGGGTTCGACTAAGTATGCCCGTTAGAATATACGATATAGCCAAGAGACTGGGCGTTGAAAGCAAGGTTGTTATTAAAACAGCAAAGGAGCTGGGCATCACCCACGCCCGAGTGGCATCCAGTACCATCGACAAAATCACAGCCGAGTACCTAGAAGAAAAACTCCATGAGCTTGGTTACGGCCAGCCCGCACCAGCTCCGGCTGTGGAACAAAAGCCCGCACCCGAACTGCAGGAGGCTGCGCCAGCTGCAGTTGAAGCCGCGCCCACCGCAGTTGCGGTGGAACCACCCCCAGCCGAACTGGTGGCTGCGCCCGTTGCACCAGAAACTGCTCAACCGGCACCGCCGGTGGCAGAAGTGCCTACGGCCCATGTTCCTAAGCCGGTCGAGGTGTCCCCCCACCCCGCGCCTCCAAAAGAAATTGAAGCGCCAACAGCGGTCCAACCGGCGCCACCCGAGATTTCACCAGAACCTCGGCCAGTCACCGGCGTACCTCCCACCGAGATTGTACCAGCGCCCGTTCCTGAGGCGGTTTTGCCCGCGCCACCGGCTGCGACAACTCCAACACCTGAAATCAGCGTTGCACTAGAAACGCCCGTAACCCAACAGCGCGCAGGAGAGCCAACGCCAGTTTTGCCTGTGGCTGAACCAGGCGAGAAGATCAAAGCCGAAGAGGCTATACAACCGGAAGTGCAGATTTCAGCCGAGCCGGGCGCTCCCGGAAAACCTGCAGCGCACGAAACAGCTCCGCAGCCTGCGCGCACAGAACCGGTCGCAGCTCGGATTGAGCAGCCAGTTTCCGAGCCAAACGCACAGGCACCAGCAACAGCCACAGCGATGCCCACATCGCTTCCGGCTGCGCCAGCGCCTCAAAGTCCGCCTTCGCCCGCCCCGGCGGCACCTGTATCCCCGCCCCCACCCCCATCGCCGCCGAAGCCCAGGGTCGGTGACAAGGTCGGTTTTATTCAGTTGCCCTCACGTCCAAAACCCCAGGAGAAACCAGGTGGTCGGCCCGCCCAGCGCCCCGCGTTTGGCAAAGCAGAAGGGCAGAAGAGCCGTGAGACCGCTCCCGCTGGCCGGGGTGCGGGAACGGGGACGCCTTATGGTCAACGTGGCGCTGCAGGCGTTGGCGCGCCGCCTCGCCGCGACGGGGGAGGTGCGGCGCCTGCGCGCCCCACGGTTCCCGTTCCAACGGGCGAGGAAATAAGTCTGAAACCGCCGCTGACTGTGAGGTCGCTCGCAGAAGCGCTCAAGAAGAAGCCGTTCCAAGTCATAGCCGACCTCATGGAAATGGGTGTTTTCGCGACGGTGAATCAAACGGTTGACCCCGATGACGCCCAGCGCGTTTGTGCGAAGTACAATTTCAGATTCAAACTGGAGCGTCGTCAGGAGGGCGGCGGAGTTCACAAGCCCCCACCGAGACGAAAGGTCGATCTTGATGAGAAGCCGGAGTTGCTCAAACCGCGGGCGCCGGTTGTGACGATCATGGGCCACGTTGATCATGGGAAAACAACGTTGCTGGATGTCATCCGGAAATCCAATGTGGCCGCAAATGAGGCTGGGGGCATAACGCAGCACATTGGGGCTTACACAATTGAAGTCCCGCGCCCCGGCAAACCAAAAGAGACCGCGCAGATCACTTTTCTCGACACGCCCGGCCACGCAGCATTCAGCGCGATGCGAGCCCGCGGTGCGAACGTGACGGACATTGTAGTGCTGGTGGTTGCAGCAAACGATGGCGTGATGCCACAAACCCTTGAAGCCATCAGCCACGCAAAGGAAGCAAACGTCTCGATTGTTGTGGCGATTAACAAGTGCGACCATCCGAATGCCAACCCATTGCGTGTCAGGCAGCAACTTCAGGAAAGAGGTCTTGTCCCTGACGAATGGGGTGGTGACACGATGTTCGTTGAAGTTTCCGCCGTGACAAAACAAGGGGTTGACAAGCTCCTTGAGGCGATCCTGTTGCAAGCCGAGCTGCTCGAACTGAAGGCAAATCCCAATCGCCCTGCGGCCGGCAATGTTATTGAGTCAGGCATCGAGGCTGGCGGCCCTGTTGCCACGCTCCTTGTCAGGAAGGGAACGTTGTCGGTCGGCGACGTTGTGGTTTGCGACAAGTATTATGGCAAGGTCAGGGCACTCATCAATGAGGAGCGCAAACGACTGAAGCAGGCAGGCCCCTCGATGGCTGTCCGAATGCTGGGCCTGAACGGCGTGCCTGAAGCGGGTGCCGAGTTCAGCGTGGTGGCGGGCGAAAAAGAAGCGCGCGAGTTGTGTGAGCAACGCGCCGAGGCCGAACGCGCAAACCGCGAGGAACGGCGCATGGCAATGACGCTCTCGGATTTGATGAGCCGATTTGAGAAGGAATCCGCAAAAGTTCTCAAGCTGGTTGTCAAGGGAGATACTCAGGGCTCGGTGGAGGCCATCGCCGATGCGCTGGATAAGATCGAATCGGAGAAGGTGTCGCTCGAGATCATTCACAGCGCGGTTGGGATGGTCAACGAGTCCGACGCGCTGCTGGCTTCGGCATCCAAAGCTGTCATCCTGGGGTTTCATACGCGGGTTGACGCGGCAGCCAGCGAACTTGCAAAGCGGGACGGAGTGGAAATCCGGCTCTATGAAATAATCTACGAATTGATTGACGATGTCCGCAAGGCGATGGCGGGGTTGCTGGAACCGATCGAAAAAGAAGTGGTGCTCGGCACGGCCGAAGTGCGCAAGGTTTTTGTTCTTTCCAAAGGTGGCAGCGTGGCCGGATGCGTGGTGTCAAATGGCCGAATCGTCAAAGGGAAAGCCCGTGTCGTGCGCCGCAAGAACGTGTTGTTTGACGGGACAATTCTCACCCTGAGGCGTTTCCAGGACGAAGTCACAGAGGTGCGTACCGGCATGGAATGCGGCATCCGCATGGCCGGGTTCGATGATTATGCCGAAGGCGACATAATAGAATGCTATAACATCGAAAAAGTCGCACAAGAACTCTAGAAGGCCGCTCAAGCACCTCAAATACTTGAAATGGAGAACAGGCGATACGAACGCGTCCGCGAGTTGCTCAAACGGCAACTGAGCGAAATACTATTGCGCGAGCTGCCGGTGTCAGAAGCCGGCCTTGTTACGGTCAACGAGGTCGTTCTGGCCGGGGACCTGCGCACTGCGACGGTTTATTTGGGCATGTTTGGGTCACAGGACCAGCAGCGGCGCTGCATAAGCTTTTTGACGCGGCACAGGGGCCGAATCCAAAGCATGCTGGCCGGTTCTGTCATTCTCAAGTACACCCCGACTCTTCGGTTTGTGGCAGACAATTCCGTCGAACGCGGCAACCGGGTCCTTCAGATCATCGAGGAAATCGAGAAGTCCCAGCCCCAGGAGCCGACCTGAGCGCGTGCCACTAATCTGCGAATCTCGGAAGCCTGTGGAAACACTTGCTGTTCCAATGAAAAGAACGCCCCGCATTGTGCAACGCATCATCGACGCCATCAACCAGGCCGACACGGTATGCATTGCAGGGCATGTCCGGCCGGACGGAGACTGCATCGGGGCACAGCTTGGTTTGGCGTTGGCACTCCGCGCCGAAGGCAAACGTGTTTCGGTCTGGAACGAGGACCAAACACCCGAGAAACTCGCTTTCCTTGATCCTGACGGCCTTCTGGAAAAACCCCACGGGAACGGGGATTTTGACTGTGTGATTGCAGTTGACTCAGCCAGCTATGAGCGGCTCGGGTCGGTCGTTGAACACATCAAGAATCGCCGTATCCTTATCAACATTGATCACCATGCAAGCAACACCCGTTTTGGTGACATCAACTGGGTCCGCACACGCGAGCCATCCACGGGCGAGCTTGTGTTCCGGTTGCTCAAGCACGCCCGCTGGCCGATCACACCGCGCATAGCGGACTGTTTGTTCACGGCAGTTTCCACTGACACCGGCTCGTTTCAGTACCCGTCAACGAGACCCGCTACTTTTGTCGCGGCTGGTGAATTGGTAAAACGAGGTGCAAATCTCGGAACAATCTGCCGCGAAGTGTACCAATCGTTCCCGCTGTCCCGCGTAAAACTTCTGTGTTACCTTTTCTCGCGATTCCGTCTGAGCCACAAGAACCAGATAGCATATTTCTGGCTGCGGCCGGCCGATTTCGCGCGATCGGGCGCCGACCCGGCGGATGCCGAAGGGCTCATCGACCACCTCCGCGCAATCGAACCTGTCATTGTCGCTTGCGTGTTCGAACAGGTCGAGCCCGAACTCATCCGCGTCAGCTTCCGCTCGAAGCGCCCGTCAGTGGATGTGAATCTGATTGCGAGCCAGTTTGGCGGAGGGGGACATGCTGCGGCCGCAGGCGCGAGAATCGCCGGGCCGCCTCAAGTTGTGCAGCGCAAAGTGCTGGCTGCGGTGCGCCGCGCTCTCGACGCAAACAATTGACCTATGCCATTGCCTGTAATCAGTCCTTTGGACGGAGCGTTGCTGGTTGACAAACCGCCCGGACCAACCTCGCACGATGTGGTGGATGCCATCCGCCGAAAGTTCAATGTTCGAAAGGTGGGGCATTGCGGCACGCTCGACCCCAATGCTGATGGGCTTTTGATAATCGTGCTTGGCCGCGGCACAAAGTTGTCCGACAAACTAATGTCAGCAGACAAGGTCTATGCCGGAACGATCAAACTTGGGCAAACAACCGATACCTACGACGCTGACGGAGCAATCATTGGCACGTCGCCTGTGCCGCCTCTTACGCTGGAGCAAATTAATGAACTGGCACAGCAGTTTGTTGGCGATCTGATGCAGACGCCACCGATGGTATCTGCGGCAAAAGTGGGTGGAGTGCCGCTTTACAAGCTGGCGCGGAAGGGCGTTGAGGTCGAACGCAAACCAAGGCTGGTGCACGTTTACAACTTTCAATTCAGTGCCTATGACGAACCCATTGCCACGTTCCGGATCGTTTGCACAAAGGGCACTTATGTCCGGAGCATCGCGCATGAATTCGGTCAGAAGCTCGGCTGTGGTGCGCACCTTTCGAGCCTGCGCCGGCTTCAAGTTGGGCGATTCTCGGTGGATAACGCACTCCCGCTGTCGCAAATCATGGAATTGACGACCGACGAACTCCAGCGCCACGTGATCCCGCTTCTGAAACTGGCGGAATAGGCTTGAGTGAATCCGCTGTGCCGCGGACCGTTCTGAGCCACTGTGGACATCATCACACAATCAGGAGAATGGGAACCGGCAACGCAGCCGTTGTGCATGGCCATCGGCATGTTCGACGGGCTTCATCTGGGACATCAGGCCGTGATAGGCCGGACCGTGGCCCGCGCAAGAAACCTGGGCGCGCTGGCTCTTGTGGCGACTTTCGACCGGCACCCGGCCAGCGTCATTGCGCCTCATCATGCTCCACCTGCAATTCAAACTTTGAACCAGCGATTGCGCGGCCTTTCCAATTTGGGCGTTGACGCGACCTGGCTGATTCACTTCGACAGGGCGTTCAGCGAGAAAAGCGCGGAGGAGTTTGTGCGCAATGCTTTCGAAAGATTCCCCGGGCTCCGCGTTGTGCTGGTTGGGGAGAAATTCCGATTTGGTCATCGCCGACAGGGCACGGTCGAGCTTTTGCGTGATCTCGGCCGTGAATTGGGGTTTGAGGTCGAAGCAATCCCCCCGGTAAACCTCAACGGTGAACCGGTCAGCAGCACTCGAATCCGCCGCCAGATTCGCACAGGTCATCTCGACGAAGTGCGTGCGTTGCTGGGACGACCGTATGCGCTCGCAGGAAAAGTTGTTGAAGGCGACCGATTGGGCCGCCAACTCGGGTTCCCCACGGCCAATCTGGCTGTGGAGGGAATGGCCGTGCCGCCAAACGGCGTTTATGCCGCGCACGCCGAGGCCGGAGCGTGGTCAGGGCCTGCCGTGGTCAATGTCGGTTTCCGCCCAACTGTCGAACGACAGCCACAGTTGATTCGCGTGGAAGCTCATTTGATCGGGTTCGACGGCGAGATTTACGGACAGGAAATCGAGCTTTTGTTTCTGAGGTTTCTCAGGCCCGAGCGCAAGTTTGGCGACTTTCAAGCCTTGCGCGCTCAAATTGCCGAGGATTGCCGGGCTGCAAACGCTCTTTGCCAAACCATCCGGAACGCTTTTGACTGCGGAGTCGGAGAATCAAAAGCTGTCCTGCCACCACGCGCACACTCTTCTTGAAAGAGTGAACGGTTTGGGCTATTGGCTGTCAATCTCTTCGCGACTTCCAAGAATATGAACACTGGCATAACAGCAATAAACGATGAGGTGCAAAAGGCCAGCGCCTTCGTGGGACCATTGATGGCCGAGATGTCCAAGGTCATCGTCGGACAAAAGTACCTCGTCGAAAGAATGGTCATCGGGTTGCTCGCCAACGGGCACTTGCTGCTGGAAGGCGTGCCCGGCCTTGCAAAGACCCTGGCCGTCAAATCGCTTGCCGCATGCCTCGACGTGAAATTCTCGCGCATCCAGTTCACCCCCGACATGCTCCCGGCCGATGTTATCGGAACGCAGATTTACAGGGACGGCACTTTCACCACTCGCAAAGGCCCAATATTCGCCAATCTCATCCTTGCCGACGAGATCAACCGCGCTCCTGCCAAGGTCCAGAGCGCGCTCCTCGAGGCCATGCAGGAAAAACAGGTCACAATCGGCAATGAAACTTTCAGACTCGACGAGCCGTTTCTTGTTCTTGCAACACAAAACCCGATCGAGCAGGAAGGCACCTATCCGCTCCCCGAAGCGCAGGTCGATCGATTCATGCTCAAGCTGAAAATAAATTACCCGTCCCGCGAAGAAGAACGGCAGATTCTGGATCTCATGGCGCGCACAAGCGGGCAGCCGGTCACTGCGCCTGTCGTCAAGGCCGCCGAAATCCTCCACGCCCGTGAGGTAATCAACCACATTTACATCGACGAGAAGGTCAAGGATTACATAGTTGACCTTGTCTGCTGCACCCGCGAACCGGACCGCTACAAGATTCAGGTCAAAGACTTCATCCAACTGGGTGCGTCTCCGCGGGCGACGATAGCGCTTACGCTGTGCGCAAAAGCGCACGCTTTCCTCCGGGGCCGTGGCTACGTCACGCCACAGGACGTCAAAAGCATCGGAATGGATGTTCTTCGGCATCGCGTTACCGTAACGTACGAAGCCGAGGCCGAAGAAAAGTCGCCGGAGCACATCGTGCAGCGAATATTCGATGAATTGCCCGTGCCGTAACATGGCCCGGTCAAAGTCCGGCTGTTCTTGCGCGGCTCAATGAAAATCGTTCCCGGCTCATGATCCCCCGAGAAATACTCAAGAAAATCCGGCTGATCGAGTTGCGAACCAACAAGCTTGTCACGGAGTCTCTCGCGGGCCGGTACCACAGCGTTTTCAAGGGCCAAGGAATGAATTTCGACGAGGTCCGCGAATACCAGCCCGGCGACGAGGTCAGGTTCATCGACTGGAACGTCACCGCAAGAATGCAACACCCGTACGTGAAGAAATTCGTCGAGGAACGCGAACTCACGGTGATGCTTGTGGTGGACCTCAGCGGATCGGGTTTGTTCGGATCGGGCGAACAGTCAAAGCGCGAACTGGCAGCGGAAATCGCGTCTGTCCTTGCCTTTTCGGCAATCCGCAACAATGACAAAGTTGGCTTGATTCTTTTCAGCGAAGCCGTCGAGAAGTATATCCCGCCGCGCAAAGGGCGCCGACACGTGCTGCGGGTGATCAGAGAAATCCTTTTCCACGAACCCAAATGGCGCGGCACGGACCTGAACCACGCCCTTGAGTTTCTAAGCCGCGTTGTGCCTCGCCGGGCTATTGTGGTTATTCTGTCCGATTTTCTAGGTCAAACCGCCCCAACCCGTGAGGACATGGCAGCGCACCTGAGACGCCGTGTCATATTGTCCGAGACACTCTCTCAAGCCTCGCTCTCGTCTCTCTGCAGGGCCAACAGGCGACATGAACTTGTGGCAGTGCAGATTTCCGATCGCTACGAACTTCGGCTGCCAAACCTCGGGTACCTCGTTCTCAAGGACGCCGAAACCGGCGAAGTGGTGGAAATCAATACAGGCGACGAACGCAAACGCGTCACATTCGCCCAACGCCAGGAACGACTCCAACGCGATCTCCAGAAACTGTTCTCCGCCGCAGGCATCGACACCATCCAGTTGCGCACCGATCAGCCATACGAAGCCGCCCTGGGCAGATTCTTCGAAACACGCGAAAGACGGCGACGTCGCGGCTGAGCCGTGACGGCGTCGCCACCGGGTCCTCAATCCCATGCCGCTGAAATCCAAACAACAGGCCGCCCCCCAAACGCCCGCTCAGGATACGAACGCAGTGATCGCCGTGGACATCCGCGAGGCCAAGCCGCCTTTGCCGCTGGACAGCAATTGGCTGTGGTTCGGTGTGCTCATTGCCGGTGCTTTGTTCGCGGCGCTCGCAGCGTTCTTCTGGTTCAGGTCGCGACGCCGTGCCACGCAACAGCCGGAAGTTCAAATCCCGCCACACATTGTTGCGCGTGACCGGTTGCGTGCTGCTCTTGCCTTGATAACCCAGCCAGGACCTTTTTGCGTCGAAGTCTCCCAAATCATACGCGTTTATTTGGAACAACAGTTCAAACTCCACGCCCCGGAACGGACAACGGAGGAATTCCTCGCCGAGCTCCAGGACAGTTCGTTGTTGGGCCTCGACCAAAAGCGAACCCTTGCCGATTTCCTAATGCGGTGTGACCTTGTGAAGTTCGCCCGCTATGAACCGGGCGAACCAGAATTGCGAAGTCTCTACGACGCCGCAGTCCGGCTTGTCGAGGAAACCCAGTGGGCCGCTTCAGTCCCAAATACGCCTCTGTCCGGGGAACAAGCCCCGGCGGAAACCCGGCCGGCGCTCGAAACTGTGGACAGGAAATCTTGACATGAGATTCGCTCATCCATTGTTTCTGTTGCTCCTGGCGTTCTTGCCGCCGCTGGCATGGCTGCGCCAGCGGCGAACCCAACAAGCCGCGTTTCTCTATTCGTCAGTCGCCCTTGTCAAACACGTGGCAGGCATCGGACGTTCGCGCGTTGGACTTATTCTGTCGCGGTTGCGCTGGATCGCACTGGGGTTGTGCATCATTGGGCTGGCTCGCCCGCAGCTCGGCATGGGCGAAGTCAAGGTCAAGGCGGCCGGGATAGACATCGTGGTGGCCCTTGACTTGTCCGGCAGTATGCGATCCGAAGATTTTCAGCTCCGAGGACGTCCGGCCAATCGGCTCGACGTTGCCAAGGAGGTCCTTACAGCTTTCATCAAGAAAAGGCCAAACGATCGAATCGGCCTGGTCGCATTTGCCGGCCGGCCGTACATCGCTTCGCCCCCGACGCTTGACCACGATTTCCTCCTTGAAACAATCAGTCACCTGAACATTGGCTCTGTGGAAGATGGCACGGCGATTGGTTCGGCTTTGACCGCAGCTTTGAACCGGCTCCGCGATGTTCAGGGACGGACAAAGGTCGTGATCCTGATGACAGACGGCCAGAACAACGCCGGCAAAGTGCCCCCGCTAACCGCCGCCGAAGCCGCCCAAGCCCTCAACGTCAAGGTCTATACAATCGGCGTCGGCACTCGCGGCAAAGCTCCCATGCCTTTCATCCAAAATGGATACCGCGTCACACGCATGATTGACGTCAATATCGATGAGGACACACTCAAGCAGATTGCTGACCGGACCGGCGGCGCATATTTCCGGGCAACTGACACGGAGCGTCTCCGCCAAATCTACGACCACATAGACCGTCTCGAGAAAACCGAGGTGGAAGCCAGGAAATACCAGCGTTATCAGGAGCTGTTCCCGTTGTTTGTAATTCCCGCTCTCGCAGTGTTTCTCCTGGAGCTGATCCTGAGCCAAACCGTGTGGCGGCGTTTGCCATGATCCCCAGATGCATCAAAATGTTTGACCAATGCGCCAACATTCCAAGCGTCGCATGGGCAGTTGCTTGCTGTTGCAAATCCTCTTCAACAGAAGCAAATTGGCCATGCACGGTTGACTGCCAACACAACGCGGCACGGACCCAACTGAAGGATTTGTTCAGGATGGCCGGGCAGCTTCCAAACATGGCGCTGCACCCCCCCTGCATCCGCCGGGGCGGTCTTGCCGCCCACGCAGACAATGAGTTTGGACAGGCGAATGAATCTGTTGAACAAACCAGTCATGTACGATCAGAGAATCTGCGCCGGTAGCGCAGATTCTCCTGGATTAACACGCTAGGACATATGCGTTTCGGCAATCCACGCATGCTCTGGTTGCTGGCCGTTACCGCGCCCGTGCTGATTTGGTTCTTGCACCGGGCATGGCGGCAACGCCAGAAGCTCATAAGCCAGTTCGTCCAATCCAGACTTCTGGCTCAGTTGACAGTCGGAGTTTCCAAGCGCCGACAGAAGCTCCGCCTCGCGCTGCTCGGTCTTGCGGTCTTGCTCATGATGTTTGCCCTCGCAAGGCCGCAGTACGGGTTTGCATGGGAACAGGTCAGCAGCCGCGGCCTCGATATTCTGGTGGGAATCGACACCTCGCGCAGCATGCTGGCCGCGGATGTTCTGCCAAGCCGGCTGGCGAGAGCAAAGCTGGCTGCACTGGACCTCATGCGATCTGCCAGAAGCGACCGGCTTGGGCTGATTGCGTTTGCCGGAACCGCTTTTCTCCAATGCCCGCTCACGCTGGATGACAACGCTTTCAGCGAAAACGTGAGCTACCTCGACGTCGGAGTGCTTCCCCAGGGCGGCACTGCGTTGGCAGCGGCAATTGATACTGCAATGCGCGCATTCGCGAACAGCGAGAATAATTTCAAAATACTGGTCCTGCTGACCGATGGCGAAGACCACGAGGAGGGCGTTATTGAAGCCGCCGAACGCGCAGCAAAAGAGGGCATCAGAATCTTCACCGTGGGAGTCGGAACCCTTGAAGGCGACCGCATCAAGATCGAAGAGAACGGAAAAACTGCCTACATCAAAGACGAGAACGGCAACGTCGTTGTTTCGAAGTTGAACTCAACCCTGTTGCAGAAAATTGCCGAGATAACGCACGGCGATTACATCGCGTTGCAGGGCGCAGACACCATGAAAATCCTGTACGAAAGCCGGATAGCACCGCTGCCGCGCCGTGACATGGCAGCGAGGCTGTTTCGCCAATACCATGAACGTTACCAGTGGCCATTGGCCCTCGCCATAGTGTGCATGATCGCTGAAATGTTTGTGAGGGACCGCCAACGCGTCGAACGGCCAAAGGCCATCGCCCAATCCGGACATCCCATGTTCAACAAGCTCGTTGGCACCGCGATTCTGCTCCTCGCCGGACTGTTCATCCGGACCGCCTCCGCAGACAATGCGCTGAAAGCGTATGAGGCCGGCCGATTCAAGGAAGCCCAACGCGAATACCAAAAACTGCTGAACCGCAACCCAAAAGACCCCCGCCTGCGTTTCAATGCCGGGACCGCTGCATATCGCGCCGGCGATCTCGCCGCTGCCACAAATGAACTGTCCCAAGCCACGCTCTCCTCCAATCCAGCCCTCCTTCAACGGGCTTATTACAACCTTGGCAACGCCAAATACCGGCTCGGCGAACAAGCCGAAAACCCGGCCGCCACCGCCACGCATTGGAAAGAGGCAATCGCAGATTACGACAGCGCCTTGAAACTCGATCCCAACGACCAGGACGCCAAATTCAATCGCGACCTCGTTGCAAAGAAACTCGGAGAACTCCAAAAACAGCTCCAAAAACAGCGTGATCAAAGCCAGTCAAACCAGGATAACCAAGACCAACAACAGGACCAGCAACAGAATCAATCCCAGGCCGGTTCCCAACAGCAACAACAGGATCAACGCCAATCGAGCGAACAGGACAAACAGGACAAAAATCAACAACAGGAATCCAAAAACCGCCAGGCTCAAAACACACCTTCCGAAGAGCAGAAAGAGCAAACTCCACAGCCAAGCCCGGATGACAAACAGCAGCAAAAGAATGCGCCACAGGCAGACGTTGAGCTCAACCCGGCCGGCAAACAGGAACAGTCAGCAGGAGACGACAAAGGCGAGTCCCGCCCAATGTTCAAAGAAGGCCAAATGACACCCGATCAGGCGCGTCAACTGCTCGATGCCGCCCGCGCTGATGAGCGCGCGTGGATTCTCGTCCCCCCCGCTCCCAGAAGAACCAGGACCTATCGCGAGTGGTGACCATTGCTACAGTGCACTGTAGTTCTGAAAGCCGTCGAACCTAACTCCCAAGGCAATCCAAGCCAGTTCTGAATATCGTGTCAATATCGTGTCTGTCACTCTATTTGCTTTGCGCGCGCCAGAACCCGGCCCACCGATCACAGCACCCTTCGGAAACTCCACACATCACGCTCCAATGCCTGCCCAGCGATGTTCAACGCCGCTCACAAATAAAGTGTCTGTCACTCTATTTGCTTTGCGAACGCCGAAACCCCGCCCACCGCTCAGAACGCTCCCCGGAAAGTTCCCGCGTACCACGTCAATCGCCGCCCAAGCCGCTTCAACACCCCCGACTCCGCCGATCTCACCCCAGCTTCACCCGCATCACCAGGCCAACAAACCCACCAGCCTCATCACCCGAAAACATCCCTCCCACCGCCGAACACCGTCGCCAAGCCTTCGGCTTGCCTAAACTCCGATCTCTGTAAACGCCCCTGCCCCCTTTGCTCGATTTCGTCCTTCCAAGCCTTACCCGATCGCGTTCACCTTCAAATCACGCAACGCATACATCTCTCCCAGCAACATCCCCGGTATCCGCCTCGCACCGCTCTTCCGCTTCGGACCAAAATTGTCCCTCAACACCCTGAACACCTCCTCAACAAACTCCCTCGACCCAAGCACCACCCCGTCGGTCACGTGCCGGATCCGATACAGCGATGCCTCCCCAATGCTCAGTTTCCCTCCCTTCCTTATCACCTCACTGATCTCCTTGCCCCTCAACAACACCTTCCCGCTCTCACCTGCCCTCCCCCCCTTCACATACACCAGTTGCCTGTACAACCTCGCCGCCTCACCCCATTT
>JARYMD010000140.1 GCA_029907285.1 Verrucomicrobiota bacterium
GTGGTTTACAGCGAGGTGCCTGCTGATCGGATGAGCAAGGAGGAGGGTGTGGCCTCCTGCAAGAAGCTCAGCTTGGTTGAGCAAGCTTTTCGGAACCTGAAGACCGTGTGGCTGGAAGTGCGGCCTGTTTATCACAAGACCGATGATCGGATTCGGAGCCATGTGTTGATCTGCATGTTGGCCTATTACTTGCAGTGGCACATGCAACAGCGGCTGGCGCCGTTGTTTGCCAGCGACGGGCGGGGCAAAGGGCGCAAGTGGACATTTTCTTCGGTGATGGAGAGGCTGCGGCAGATCACCCTCAATCCAGTGCGGGTGGACAAAGTGGAGTATGAAGAGCTGACGAGGCCAGCAGCCGATCAGCAGAGGATTCTGGATTTGTTGGGTGTAAAGCTCTAAGCGATGTAGCCATTTTCGTGAAATCCAAAAACACGTGAACTTGCTCTGGGCAGGACACTTGCAAAAGAACCCCAAAAGGAAAATGCGTGACAACCGGCGCTCATTGAATCCGGCTGCCCCGGGCAGTTCACAATCAGCCCCGGAGGGGCGGCATCTTTGTAGCAAGCCGACGCCCAACAACCTCACAAAGCCCCGTAGGGGCGGTATCAAATCGACCGCCCCTGCAACGCAACCAACCGGTTTTTGCATGCGCGTTGGGTGCGATGCCGCTCCTACGGAGCTTGTCGGGTTAGCCGTCCGCCCCCCTGCAAATACGCCGGCCCTACTGGCCTTGTCTGTGGTCAACAGACGACCAAGTCGGTCAAGTGACAGCAGCTTCTGAACAGCGCAAGCGCTCGACAGCCCAGCGCTCAACACCGCAGTACAATAGCGGTTAGTGGTCTGGCAAACGTTGAACGCGCCAAATGGCTGGCTTGACGTCTGCGGGATCAATCTCGAGCACGCCAAAGCCGCCGTCTTTGAGCAACTGCGATCCTGACAGCGACGGGCAGAGTCGGACGTTAAAAGGCCGCCATTTGCGGGCCATGCGAAGCGCTTCGGTCATGCGGCGAACGGTGTTGCCGGCGAACCTTACGGGCGGGATGCCGGACAAAACGCGGCTGGCGTGCAATATGAACTTCGTGTGCAAATGGCCGATAACAGTGAGTTCAATTTGGGGGATTTTGTCGCCGATCTGTTCATCTGCCGCTAGGAACGGGAGAGCCGTTGGATCGTGGCAGAACAGGATGATTCGTTGGTCGGCGCGCAACGCAGCGAAGGTTGAACGGATGCTGTTCATGTGGATTTCGCGCAGGCGCCGCCACGCGGGTCGTTCTTCGGGCAGGGTCTCGGGTTCAAATACAGGGAAAGCAACCAATGACGACACGACGCCCATGAAAACGTAACGGCCGACTGTGCTGTGCCAAAACGGTTCCATTCCGAGTTCATTAACTGCGCGTTCCCAGCTCGCCAAACGCAGGCCGCCAACGCCGCCAAAAAGGCTGACCTTGCCAAGTTCATGGTCGCCAAAAACGGGCTTGAACCGCTGGCCAAACCGCGCGCGAATGGCTTCGAGGCAGGCGGCTGCACTTTGAAATGCAGCACGATCGGACAACCCGACAAATGCCGTGTCGCATGAATAGTCGCCGTTGGCGACGACAAGGTCCGGTTCACCTGCAGCGTCGATGAAATAGCCCAACAGATGATTGTGCGAGAATGGGTCGCCAACCCAGATATGGTGTCGATACGCTTTTACAAAGAGACGAAGCAGTGGATTGCCTATCACGCGGGTTTCAAATCCGCGTCGTTCCTGCTCCGCAGGGCACGCGTAGTGAATGTCACTGACAACAACGATTTTGAAACTTGCCTGCATTCTTGCAGCCGCGAATCCAGCCTGCTGATTGTGCTCAACACAAACGGCTTGTGTCACGCGACCGGATGGGGGAATTAGGACTGATAACCCGCGCGGTGTGCAATGACAAAACAGTGACGGGGCAATCCCAAACCCGGAAACCTCACCGGTTCACCCGCCAAAGACACCCGCTTCGCAGAGTGCGCAGGCTATATGACTATATTGGAAAATCATTCATATTCGCGAAGATTTTCAGGCCGCGAGTTTGGTAGCTTTTTCCGTATCAGTTTCCGTGGCCGCCGATAAGGCGGTCACCACGGTGCGGCTTTTCGAAGAGGCAAATAAAGTGCCAGGCACTTTGTGTGTTCATGAACCTTTGCATACAGGTAGGGCGCGCCGTCCCCGAGTCACTGCCCGCCAGGCAACTTTGGTTCCGGCTACGCTGGGCTGCGAAACACGCCGGCTTGTGCGGGGTGGCTGGCGGTTGCGGGCAAGAAGTTCGATTATATTTGCTTGCCGGCCCGAGACTTGCTGCGCACTCTTTTGGGCGGACATGGCCAGGAAAACCACCAAAGGCAAGAAACCGGTACGACGCGGTTCGGGGCGCGCAAAGCGTCAAATTAAGCGTCGGCTGGACTTGTTGTCCACATTGGAGAAGGAACGCACCGAGGCGGCTGCCAAACCGGACGCGGAGCAATCGGTGCTGCATGCGCAAGCTGATAGTGGAGCAAAGCCTGATGAGCCTGTTCGGCTTGACGACACCCGGCAACGGGAAGAGTACGACGGGGACACGGCTATCAAGCTGTACCTGAGGGAGATTGGGCAGGTGAGACTGCTCACGCCGGAGGAGGAAATCGAGCTGGCTGCACGGATCAAGAAAGGCGACAAGAAAGCTCGCGAGCGCATGATCAAGGCGAACCTCAGGTTGGTGGTGAAGATTGCGCACGACTACGACGGTTTGGGGTTGCCGTTGTTGGATTTGATAAATGAGGGCAATATCGGCCTGATGAAAGCGGTCGAGCGTTTCGACCCTTCAAAGGGCGGCAAGCTCTCGACATACGCTGCGTGGTGGATCAAACAATCGATCAAGCGCGCGCTTGCAAACCAGTCCAAGACAATCCGGTTGCCGGTGCATTTGGTGGACAAGATATCGCGTTTGCGGCGCGTTGCGATTCAGCTTCAGGAGGTGTTCGGCCGGGAACCAACAGACGAGGAGCTTGCAGAGGAACTCGGCATTCCGCCGCGGCGGGTCGCAATATTGCGGTCAATCGCCGCACGACCGACCTCGTTGGACGCGCCAATTGGCGAAGACGAAACCAGCACGTTTGCCGAGATTGTCCAGGACGAAAGAGCGACGGACCCTTACGAGCAGCTCGAAGAAAAAACGGTGACAGCAATGGTGACTGAATTGCTGAGCAGGCTTGATCCGCGCGAGCAGGAGATTCTCCGCCAGCGATTCGGCCTGGACGGCGGGCCGGAGAAAACATTGGAAGAAGTCGGGGCGAACCTTGGGGTCACACGCGAGCGGATTCGCCAGATACAGAACATTGCTTTGGCGAAGTTGCGCCGGATGATCCAGAAACTTGAAGAGACCGGTGTTGCAAAGAAGTAAGGCGCGGACAGAATTCATGAACGAGCAATCGGCCACCATTGGAGAAATTGAATCGGCGATTCGGACAATCCCGGACTTTCCGAAGCCCGGCATTCAATTCAAAGACATAACGCCTGTTCTGGCCGATCCACGGCTTTTTGCGGAAAGCGTCCGGCTTCTTGCGAGTTCAGCGGGCGCGCAGCGCATAGGCACGGTTGCCGGCATCGAAGCGCGCGGGTTCATTTTTGCATCGGCTGTGGCGTTGCAGCTTGGCGCCGGGTTCGTTCCCATGCGAAAGAAGGGGAAGCTCCCTTACAAGACGCTCGAAGCGAGTTACGATCTCGAGTACGGGACAAACACGATCGAGATGCACGTCGATGCGGTGAAACCCGGGAGCAAGGTGCTGCTTGTGGATGATCTGCTTGCGACGGGTGGCACAGCGGCCGCTGCGGCAGGCCTGTTGTCAAAAGTGGGCGCGGAAGTTGTTGCCATTTCATTCCTGGTGGAGCTGACGTTTTTGAACGGGCGCGAGCGATTGGGTGGCTATCAGGTTCACTCGTTTATCCGGTATTGACCTGCTGAGTTTTTGAAATGGCATACTCAATTCAAACCCCGGCAGCACGCTGCGTTAGCCCGAGCTCCGACACACTTGAGGCATGAGCTGGGCGCTGTCGATTGACATTGGCCTGTTCCGCTGGATCAACCAGGGCTGGGCAAACCCGTTTTTTGACTTTTTGATGCCTGTGGCGAGCGGCAACCCGTTTTTTGTGCCGGCGCTGATTGTTGTTTTGGTTTTGCTATGGCTGCGTGGGGGGCCGCGTGGGCGGCTTTGTGTTGTGATGTTTGTTCTTCTTGCGCTGATCTTGAACAACATGATTGTCAGTGATTGGCTCAAGAAAGCGATTCAACGGCCGCGCCCGTTTGTTGATTTGCCGGACGTGCGTTTGCTGGTGGGCCGCGGTTCGAGCTACAGCATGCCGTCATCGCATGCGTC
Organism: Verrucomicrobiota bacterium; assembly: GCA_029907285.1. Lineage (GTDB taxonomy): Bacteria > Verrucomicrobiota > Verrucomicrobiia > Limisphaerales > J093 > JAAYVR01. Next base: position 4,375 of record JARYMD010000140.1, read on the forward strand.
GAACTGGTTTGCGACTGCCGCGGTGGTGTGGGTGTATTACCGTCGGAGTTGGGTTTTCATGGTGCCACTGGCTTGTTTGGTGTCGCTTTCGCGTATTTACAATGGGGCGCATTATCCTTCGGACGTTGCAGTGGGGGCTGTGGTTGGCGTTGCAGCAGGTCTTGGGGGAGTGTGGGGGTTGAACGCCTGCTGGCAAATCATTGGTCCGCGGTGGTTCCCGATTTGGTGGAGGCAGTTGCCGTGCCTTGTTCGAGCCGAGTACAGGCGCGATCCGATGCTGTGGCGGCCCGGGGTCACCGTGGTGCGGAATCCGGAAGTGGTCGAAGAACGGCAATGGATCAACCTCGGATACGCTTTGATTGCGGTGCTGTTTGCAGGCCGGCTTGCATATCTGCAGTCCGGGATTATCGAGCTCAGCAAGGATGAGGCCTACCAGTGGTTGTGGTCGAAACATCTTGATCTGTCCTATTACAGCAAGCCGCCGTTGATCGCGTGGCTTCAGTTTGTTGGGACTCGTTTGTTTGGCGACACGGAGTTGGGGGTGCGGTTTTTCGGGCCGTTTCTAGCAGCGGTTGTGGCGCTGATGGTTTTGCGGTTCATGGGACGCGAGGTTGGCGGCCGGCCAGCGTTTTGGACTTTGATTGGGCTGAGTGTGGCGCCCCTTGCTGTTTTGGGCACGATTCTGTTCACCGTCGATGGGCCGCTGGTTTTCTCGTGGGTCGCGGCTATGATCTCGGGCTGGCGCGCGGTTCAGCGTGAGGGACGCACGCGCGACTGGGTATGGACGGGGTTTTGGATAGGGCTGGGTTTTTTGAGCAAGTACGCCGGTTTGCTGCAGTGGATACCGTTCATGCTTTGCATGCTGTTGTGGCCGCGCGCGCGGGTGCATCTCCGGAAGCCGGGGTTTTACATCGGCGTGTTGGTGAGCCTTGTTTTCACAATCCCGGTCATTGTCTGGAACGCGAACCACGGCTGGATAACGCTCACACACCTTCAGAGCCGGGCGGGCGTGACAGAAGCGTGGCAGCCGACGCTGCGCTTTTTCACTGACTTTGTTCTTGCCGCGTTTGCACTGTTGAACCCGGTGTTTTTCTGCGGCATGGCATGGGCGGCCGTGATCGCATGGCAGCGGCGCAAGAGCAATCCGTTTTTGTTCTATCTGTTTTTGATGGGGATGCCACTTTTCCTTGGGTTCTTGTTGTACAGCTTCCGGGCGCGTGTGTATCCGAACTGGATTGCGCCGGCGATTGTTCCGTTGTTTTGCATGCTGTTCGCTTGCGGGGATTCGCGTTGGCAGGCAAGCGGGCGGCTGTTGAGACGGTCCCTGATTCTGGCATTGGCGATTGGATTGCCGGTTGTTGCGATGCTCCACAAGAGCGAACTGGTGAGCAAGCTTGTTGGCAAGCACTTGCCGCCTGAAGCCGATCCGTTGCGCCGCGTTCGGGCATGGACAGAAACTGCGAGTGCAGTGGCCGGGGCGCGCCGAAACCTCGAGTCCGAAGGCAAGCCCGTTTTCGTTGTGTGCGCCCACTACGGAATCGCATCTCAGTTCTCGTTCTACACGCCGGAAGCGAAAGCGGTTGTGCGCAAGGATCCGATCGTGTACTACCAAAGCAGTGCCGTGCCCGAGAACCAGTTTTATTTTTGGCCGGGGTACAAGGGGCGGCGCAGCGGTCAAAACGCCATCTACGTTGTGGAACTTGACCCGTACAAGCTCAGTCCCGGCTGGTTTTGGCGGTGGATTCGAGGGAAACCAGTCTCACGTGCAGCCACTTCGCCTGACAGAGTCACACCTCCGCAGCGGTTGTTCGATGAGTTTGAGTCGGTCGAGGACCTTGGGATGCGGGAGATTGAATGGCGAAACCGCGGAGTTTACCGGCGCATTTGGTTGTTCGCGTGCCGAAATTTGAAGTAATCAATGGACGGCTCGAGGGCATTGTTGCGAGTGCGCAATTACGATCTTGCATCGACCCTCAACTCCGGCCAGGCATTTCGGTGGGTTCCGTATGGCGACGGATGGGAGGGAGTTGTTGGCAACCATTGGGTTTGGCTGCGGCAGACCACGACTGGCATTGAAGCCCAAACAGCGCGTCCGGTCCCTTGTTGGGATTGGCTCAGCGATTACCTGCAGATTGACGTGGATATCCGCTCGGTATTGCGGTCGTTCCCAAAAGACGCGCCAATGCAAGCGGCGGTTCGGGCGTGCCGCGGACTGAGGCTTCTTCGGCAGGACACGTGGGAATGCCTTGCTTCGTTCATCTGCTCGTCGAACAAGCAGATCGTGCAAATACGCCAGATTATCGCCATGCTCTGCGAACGTTACGGGCAGCCTTTGGACGTGCCGTCAGGACACCAGCCTGCTTTCGCGTTTCCAACCCCGGCAACGCTGGCTCAATGCACCGAAAACGAATTGCGCCAGTGCCGCATGGGGTTCCGTGCGCCACACGTGCGGGCTGCAGCGATCGAGGTTGCGACCGGCAGACTGCGTCTCGAGGCCCTTGCAGAATTGCCGCTGGACTCGGCGCGCCAAGCGCTTGTCAGATTGCGGGGCGTTGGCCTGAAAATCGCCGATTGCGTCCTGTTGTTCAGCGGAATTCATCCGCGGGCGTTCCCGCTCGACACGTGGATTCGACGCGCGCTTTCGAAGCTGTACTTCCCGGGCCGGCGCGTGACCGACAAACAGCTTCGCGAGTTCGCAGCTTCCCACTTCGGTCCATGGGCCGGTTATGCTCAGCAGTATCTCTTCCACTACACACGGGTGATCGCCGATTGAAAACCAAGATTGAAGTCCTGTTCACGCCTGCAGATTTTGGCGCGCTGGCAAAGCGTGACCTCGCCAACAGCATTTGCGTCGTGTTTGACATCCTGCGCGCTACTTCAACCATGCTCACGGCCCTCGCCAACGGCGCCGCGGCAGTTGTCCCTGCAGAAGACATCCCCGAGGCTCTCGAGCTGCACAAACGCAACCCCGGCGCGCTCCTCGCCGGCGAGCGTAACGGTGTCCGCATACGCGCCGACCTGACAGGCGGCATCGATTTCGATCTCGGCAACTCGCCGCGCGAGTTCACATCAGATCGCGTCGCGGGCAGGACAATCGTCATGACAACAACCAACGGCACCCGCGCGTTGCGCGCCGCGTCATCTGCAAAACGAGTCATCGTCGGCGGGTTGTTGAACCTGAGGGCAATCGCCACAGACCTCCAAGCACATCCTCATGACGAGCTCCTTGTGGTGTGTAGCGGCACGCTTGAACAGGCGTCCATCGAGGACGCGCTGGCGGCAGGCGCGCTCTGTGATCTCTTGTGGCACAGATACGTGCCCGGAGAAATTGCTGATTCGGCACAAATAGCCCGAGAACTGTACCTTGCGCATCGGGGCGATTTGTTGGCGGCGATGCGCCTGTCGCGCAACGGACGACGCTTGCTGGGAATGCCCGAGCTGCGCGACGACGTGCCGTTTTGCCTTCAGCGCGATACAATACAGCGCGTGGCTCTGTTGGGCGCCGATGGCGTGGTGCGATTTGCTGCCTCGTGATGAGCGGGGGAGCGTCGGGTGGGACGGTTCTCATTATTTCAGTTCTATGCGGGCAGAATGCCCGCGCTCCTGCCGACGCGTTGGACAAAGCAAGCGCACCGGGAGCGCGGCTGTCCCCGGCCGCATCAACCCGACGACCGGTCTGGCACCGGTTCCGTTCCCGCGAATCCAGCGCCCCACCATTGACCGGTTGGCAGCAGAACTACGTGGCTGTCCCCATATCTGGTTGGGGGTGGACTACGTGTCTGTCCCCATATCGCATTCCAAGATGGTTCTGCGTTCCCAGCCGACAACCGGCATTCATGGATGTCGGGCTGGGAACGAGGCTGATCGTTCTTGTGGATTCTGCTGCGGCCTGGCTGCGCCGTGCCGTGACAAGAACTACGGTGTTGCAGCTAGCGCCGCAGCCCCATCGACCAAGCCCGCGCCAGTAGCATCCGCGCCCCAGCAATACTCCACAGTGTAACCATAAGGCGTGTTGACCGTGCGGGAGTCAGGAGCCAAGTAGATCGCGCTGCCTTCTAGAATGGATTCCGCTTGCGCCGCAGTCAGTGCTGGATGCTTCTGTGCCATCAACGCAACGATGCCTGTCACGTGCGGTGCTGCCATGGAAGTGCCGCCGAGGAAATAATAGCTGATCTTGCCGCTTTGGAGTTGATATGGGCCGACAACCCACGACCCCGGCGCTGCAACATCGAGGTCTTGACCGTCCTTCTGCCGACTCGAGAAGTCGGTGATGTAGAAGTGTGCTGGGTCCGTCGGGTCATAAACATCAACGCTGTGCCACCATGATCCGCTGCTCCATTCACCTGCCCATCCGCAAGCTGCGACTGAGATGACAGGTTCATAGGCTCCGGGATAACCCATGCCGGCTTCGCCCTCATTCCCCGCAGACGCAACAATGATCACGCCCTTTGAAATGGCGTAATCAATCGCGGCCTTTTCTGCAGCGTCCAAGGCAGGCCCGCCCAAGCTCATGTTGATGACCACCGGGAAGCCTGCCAACGGACCAGCCTTGAGGTCTGCAACGTAGGTTATACCCTTGGCGATCACTGATGACCAGCCCGAGCCGTTCTGGTTCAGGACCTTGACAGGGATCACAGTAGCTTTGGGCGCAACGCCGTTAATCGGAGTCCCACGGAGGCTGTAACCGATGATTGTGCTTGTGACGTGCGTGCCATGAGAGTTTTGGTCGTGCTCCCATTTGTTTGGTTGGGTGGAAACAAAGCCCATGTCACCGCCACCGCCGCCGAAACAGATTGCGTACTCGGTGGCTATGCGTTCCTGCGGGAAATACTGTCGCCACGAATCAAGCAACCCGGTGTCAAGAACAGCCACATAAACACCGGTGCCATCATAGGCGACCTGACGATTATTGAAGCCGACGTCGGTTACATTAATTGCGTCGAGGTTCCATGTGCTCAGGCCGCTAGAGAAATTACTCACGGCGACCGTGTCAATTGGCGCGCCGTAGCGTTCGGCGTCGGGGTTCGCCGCAGCCACGTATGGCAGGTCTTGGATCGAGGGCAACAAGTTCGCTTTCGCTCTCATTGTGACTGCATTGAGCTGCGGGATGGTGTCCGTGACACGCCCGCACTTGCTGAGGTCGGCGAGAATCTGATCGGTAATGTCCCTGTTCAAGACGATGTTGATGCCGATCATGCTGTTTGGCGGCGCCGCGCTGGTGGGGAGGGCGACTGCGAGTGTTGTCGTAATCAAAACAATACTGAGCAGAATGCGTTTCATGGTATGAATTCTATCTCCTTTTTAGTTTTGAGTTTGCAGGTGTTGTTCACAAGGGTACGGGCTTCTGCCGGTCGTTGTCTATTGGATCACACCAACGGAACGGATGCAATCCGTAATTGTGAGGAATACCGGGCGGAAACGTGGGAGCACGCCTAAGATGTGTTGGCAGAAACGTGGCCAATGGAGAGCGGGCTTGTCTTGTCGGTTTTACTGCTGCCATCGATTGCGGCTGGAATGATCTTGCTGTTAAGCTGCAAGAAAGTGTTCCGCCTAAAGGCGGGACTCTGACAGCCGCGGCCGGGCGAGGCCGTTGGCGTGGCAGGCCCGCGACCCCGTTGAACGTTGCAAGTTGAACGTTGGACGTTGAACGTTTTGATCGGTTCGGCCGACGGGGCGTCTTGTTGGGAACGTTCAACGTTCAACTCACAACGTTCAACTTACAAAGTGTGACTGCTCGAGGAGTGCTCAATTCAAAAGCCGCCTAAAGGCGGGACTTTGACAGCCGCGGCCGGGCGAGGCCGTTGGCGTGGCAGGCCCGCGACCCCGTTGAACGT
>JARYMD010000141.1 GCA_029907285.1 Verrucomicrobiota bacterium
CAAAATCACTCGCCTTCCAGCTCACATTCAGCGTCAATGGCAGCGAAAGCCTCCGGTTCGCGCCCTTCGGCATGCAGAACCACGTGCGACTAACCTCCTCGTTCCCCGATCCGAGTTTTCAAGGGTCTTTTCTGCCCGTACACCGCAAGGTCACGCCCGCAGGATTCGAAGCCGACTGGGAAGTGAGTTACTATGGCCGAGCGTATCCCCAACGATGGTCAGATTCGGACCCCGATCCGTTCAAGGGCGAGGCTTTCCACAATTCATTGTTCGGGGTGACTGTTGTCCCGGTCGTTGACAGCTACCGATTGGTCGAGCGCTCAATCAAATACGGCATTCTTTTTCTTGCCCTCGTGTTTTCCGCATTTTTCATCTTCGAGGTGCGGTGGCCGGTCCGAGTCCATCCGGTCCAGTACACACTGGTGGGAGCTGCGCTCTGCCTGTTCTACCTGGCGCTGCTCTCGCTGTCCGAGGTGATTTCTTTTGGTTGGGCTTATCTGGTTGGAGCCGCCACTTCGACATTCCTCGTTGCCGGTTACAGCGCGTTCATGCTCGGCGCTGCGCGAAGAGCGTCCCTCGTCGGATTGGGTCTGGCCGCCATCTACGGTTACATCTACATCATTCTGCGCCAGCAAGATTACGCGCTTCTCTACGGGACCGCCGCTCTGTTCGCAATGCTCGCAGCAGCAATGTACGCCACCCGCAACATCAACTGGTACGGAACCCAAACATCCGCAACATGCGCGGCGACACCCAGTGATCCAGCGGGAACTCCCGTCTAACGTCCAAAGTCCCCCACCCACTGACCCCGCAAATCGGGCTGGTTGTACCAAAACTCCGGCATCCGAAACTCCGGCATCCGAAACTCCGGATTGGCGCGGGCTTTAAGCCCTTAATGTCACCGGTTGGGCGGATTACTGGTATGAACCGGGCCTTTGGCCATTCCAAACTCGTGTGGGCTGACGACGGTGGTTATAATGGAAAGTCTCGTCGCAGCACCATGTCTCCCGTCCCCTGACTCCTGTCCCGTGTGCAGGTCTCTGGTCTATGGTCTATGGTCTATGGTCTCTGGTCTCGCTGATATCTCCGCAGATTTCGGCATCGCCCGCAGATGGCACAGAAATGCATGCGCTGATGACGTGAAGACATCCGCTTCGGAGCTTGCTCTGGCATGCGAAATATGCGGGCTGAAAAGATTCAGGGCAGGACACGAGTTGGAGTCGGACCAGGATGCCCGCGCGCTTCAAATCTGCTCCCCGTCGAATTTACGGTTCGAAATCGTCAGCATCATCCTCTGGCGTGTACAAGTTGCGAAGATGGCGAACATAGTTCTTGCTGCTGGGGCCTGACGCAAATGACCGGCACAAGCGCTCAAGCCATGCCATTATCGCTTCAAACTCAGCCTTGCTCAACGGGCGAGTGCCCAAAACAAACGCTGCGACCTGCCACATGAAATCGTGAGTGAATCCTGTGCTTCGCCCCTCAGGGCGTCGGCGCAAGTGCGAGTAAATCTCTTGCATCTCATGATCGAATCGATCACCAATCGCATAGCTCAGTGAAACCACATGCCATTCCAGAATCAGGAAAGCATCGTCGTACAGCCCGCAATCCGCGATTGGCTGAACAGGTTGTCTGTCTCCACGAAACAGCCCGCTCAGCGAGTCCACGTGCCATTCCCAGAGTTTGTCATCATCAGCGAGAAAAACCTCGTGCCGGTTCAGCGGGGCAAGCTCAAACGTCCCACGATCAGGGTCGCCTTGGCCCATCATCCCCACGTGGACAGTACTGTCTTCAGAAAACGAATATCCCGAAAACAATTGCTTCAGCTCAGGAACAAAGTTTTCGATTTCGAACAACATGCCCATGCCTGTGAAGGCTGCCCGTTCTGGACCCGGCACGCAAGCAGCTATCCACATTCCCGCTCCGAAAATCTCACCGGAACTAGCCGGCTCCACACTCTTGGAATCTGCGCAAAAGAGTCAGCTTTCGGTGAGTGTGAAGGAAGTCGAAATGCGGATTAGTTGAGCATGTGGGCCTCCTGGAGCATTTGGTCGATTGCTTGGTGGAGCGCCTTGAATTTGTCGCGCAGGGGATGTGGAACATCCACGTGGCAAGGCGGCTCTGCGGCGGCAGCCAGACCCGGACGAAGCACCCGCTGGTAGAGCCGGGCCAGGAAGAGGCTGATGCTGCGGCCGTAGGGGGTCAGTTCATAACGGCTTGTGCCGGGCTTGCGACAGATCAGCCCCTTGAGCCGGAGACGGCGCAGGTCGTAGGTCATCTGGCCCGGTGTGTACTGCTCCAGATCACACCCCAGCAGAGCGGCGACCTGTTGACGCAACTGACGGTTCCGAAAGCCCACAGGCAATCTCAGAAACAAGCAAAGCGCCAACAAAAGGGCCATCACTCTGGGTTGACCAAACTTGAGGCCCGGCGCTTTCTGACCGTCGGGGGTGACGGTAGGCTCGATGAGCCGCTGCATGCTCTGCTGGCTAAACCGGCAGTTTTGACTGGTCCGTTCCACCTCCAGCAACCGATGGTTGATATGCCGCAGGATTTGCTTGAGATGAGGTAAGTTCTTGAGGCTTTTGCCCACCCCGAAGTCTCGGGGATCGTTGATGGTGCCCTCGGTGCGAAGACCGCGTCCTTCCTTGAAATACTGCTTCAGATCGAAACTCTTGTAGCCCACATGCAAGCTCGGCGCCACTCCGCGGGTGATCACGCGGGTGGCAAATTGGCCCGGAGTGGAGCCAGTGATCTTGCGCTCGAATAGCAACTGCACCCGCTCCGGGCGATCTTATCTTTGCGCTCTCCTTTGCGGAACTGGACCACCGGCACATGGTGCTTCTGGATGTATTCGTCCACGCGCCGGACAAAGCCCTGAGTGATCTGGCCCAGCAGCGCCGGGGAAGCCACCGGGAAATGCAAGTGCTGGACCAGAAAGCGGACCAAGCCGGCTTCGGTTTGCAGGCCGGGGACATAGCCGTTGAGGTAAAGTCGGTCTAGACATTCGACGGTGAGGGTGACGTGTTCGTCGAGGATGTCTTTAACGGTGGGTCTGGGGGCAGGCTGAGTTCTTGTCATGTTGAATGCAGCGAAAGCTTACCTCCCCCGCCCACCGGATTAAAGTCTAAGATTCGGTTCCGCGGGGCGGAACCCAGACTAACGAAGCCCCGACCCACGCGGTTCTGCGGGTGCGTGCGTTATACTGGAGTGGCGCGTCACTCGTCGGTTTGAGGCGGGGCTTCGTTAGAATAACTCCCAAATCGTAATCTCGAGTGTTTGAGTCAGGTTTTCAGTAGGCTGATTCAACCTTAAGCCCCAGAGTGCATTGGACCCAAAGGGCCTGCATGAGGTAAGGGCGCGCACTCCGGCACTTTGCCCGTGCGCGCCAACGGAACGCACGCCGATGCGTTGATGTGCTTTGCAAGCCACATGAAAGTCCTCCGCCTAAAGGCGGGACTACAAACCGCCGCGGGCGTGGCATCGCCCAAAGTGCGCCGCAACCGATCGCTGCCAGAGTTCCGCGTTTACGCGGAACACAGCCAGTTCACTGGACAGTGCTCATGTTCGGTTTCATGAAACTGTTCCGCCTAAACGCCTCACCGTAGTGACCGCCTTACTGGCGGCCAAGGAAGCAGATACGGAGAAACCGACCAAACTCGCATCCTGAAAATCTTCGCGAATATGAAGGACTCTTCAATATAATGATATAGCCTGAATACCGTGCGAAACAGGTATCTTCACAAGGCATATGAGAAATATGCGGGCTCTGGGAAACCCGCGCCAAACCCAACGAGTAGTGATATGTTCTACAGTGTGTCAGTAGTCGAGTTGCCGAAATCGGCCCCGCCGGGGAGCACAGTGTGCGATCTGGAAATTGGGATTCTCTCGTCTGGGCGCGGGTTTCCTTGGCCCGGAAATCTCACCGGAGTGAAGGCATCGGTGAATGCGAGGGGTGGCCTGTGAGATTTCCGGCCTGGGCACAATATGGCATCCCACACATGGCCGATGTGAGGCAAAGCCTCTTCAAAAACTGCGTGAGGCGCCGCACCACAGAGGACGCGGCGCCTCATCACATAATCAGACGTGCGGGGGGACGGAATCTGCCTCCGCTATTTTCTCAGGGCGAAGAACCTCATGGCAGAGGTGACGGGGACGTACACCGCGCGTTCGTTGCCCTCAACCACAACAGGCAAGCCAACGTCCTGCCACGGCGAACCGAGCGCATCGGTGGCTATCAGCGTCACAGATGACGCGCTGGCGGGCCACGCGATCCGAGCCCCGGTCCCGGAAAGCGCAATGTTCAGCCGAACCTTTTCAACTATCGTTCCACCGGCCACCAGTTTAACGTCATCGAGCAAAACCATGTTATCGCCAGCCGCAGTCTGCTCGAAGCGCAACACGCCGGTCTCGCCGTTGGCCCTGAACACGCCGCTCTTGACCAGGTAAGGATTCGTTCCTCCCACTGGCATGATTGACTCGTCAACCAACACCTGATCATCGAACGTCACTTTCAGGTGCGGGGTGTTGCCGCTGCGCGCGTTGACTGCAAAACTCACGGTGTAGTTCTGGCCGGCCGTGAGCCCTTCCAACACCTGGCTCACGTATGTGCCCTGGCCTTGCAGGAACAACACACTGTCCTGGTCGGGATTAACCCCGTTGTCAGCGAACGGGCCAACGCCGGAGATGTTCACTCCGCGCCCACCGCCACCGGCTTCCCAGCCCGCGATGCCGCCCGCAATGTAACCCGGGAACGCAACAATGCCGCTGGCTTCAAAGCTCGGGTTCTTTACGAGGAGCTGTCCGGAATCGCGTTGCACAATATTGACACCATCCAGCAATACAGTGACATCACCGGAGGTTGTCGTCGCAAACTCCAAAACTCCGCTCGACGCGTTCGGGACAAACGTGGTGTGGACGAAGTAGAACGGATTCGTCCCGCCCACGGCACGAATGTCCGGGATGTACAACAGCTCGACACCGTCAAATTTGACACTCAGGTCGAGCACTGTCCCCGCCGCAGCGCCTCTGGCATTGTAATGGAACTGCAACCAATAGGTCTTGCCCGGCGAAAGCCCAACCACAGTCTGGCGGATCGTCTTGTCCAACTGCATGAATCCAACCTGATCACGATCAGGCGTCGCCCCGTTGTCAAGGAACGGCCTATTTGCCGGCGCGTCGTTTCTGTTGTTGGTGCCGGTGTTGCCCGGTCCCTCCGAAGTCCATGAGGCCAACGGCCCGTATCCAGGCCAAAATGTGTTCGAGTTGTCCTCGAAGCTCGGATTCCTCACGAACGAACTCAGCACCAGAACGGGTATGGTGTCACGATTGAAACACACGTTCTTGCTGTTGGTGAAATGCAAAGTCGCGGTCCCGCCCTTGATTCCCTTCACTGACACGGCTTGAATCAAATCTCCACCCGGAACGTAACTCAGTGTGACGGATGAAGTGCCCGCGTCGCCGAACCCGACAACCGCCGGGTTATCACTGCTAACAGTGACAGTGGCGCCATTCTCGCCCACGAACTCGGGAGAAACCGAAACAGTCAAGGTTGAATCAACCAGTCCAACCCCGATCTGCAGGCTGCTCAGATTCAACTCGAGGCACGGAATGTTGATCGCCTGGCCTTCGACATAAACGTCATCCAGCAGAATCGTCGCTGTGCCCTCGGCGGTCTGCTCGAATCGAAGGACCGGATTGGCCGAGTCAGCCACAAAAGTGGTTGTTGCTTTGTGGAAAGCGTTGCCAACGCCAACGGCTGTCACATCGGCATCCATGAGCACTGCAGTGCCTGCTGTAACTTTCAGATGCGCCACTCCGGCCGAACCGGCGTTGTACCAGAACGTAACCTTGTAGGTCTGTCCCGGGCTCAGGCCGGTCAACATCTGACTCAACGCGCCCGGTCCTTGAATGAACCCGACAAGGTCCTGGTCCGGCACTGCGCCGTTGTCGGCGTATGCGCCGCCACCGACATCCACTCCCACAGTGCCCTCGGATGCCCATCCGCTGATTCTTTGCGGGTCAGCTATAACGCCCGGCTGGGGGATTGTGCCGCTGGCCTCGAAACTCGGGTTTTGGACAATCACGTTGCCCTCGTCACGCTGAACGATTGTCACTGCATCAATCAACAACGTGCCATCGCCCGTCACCGAGCTTGCAATCTCGAGAAGACCCGTGTCCGCCGTCGGAGTAAACACAAAGTTTCGGGACCTGTAATTCTCAGTGCCGCCCACGGCGGTAATGTTATCCACTGTCCCAAGATCAATGCCGTCAAACCTGACTGTCATGCCAACAGTCCGGTCGCCGCAGCAATTCCTGACGTTGTACCGGACCTGTACCCAGTATTGTTTGTTTGGGACCAGCCCCGTGATCGTCTGGCTCATCACGCCGTTGCCCTGCATGAATGCAATGCGCGCCCTGTCGGGAATAGCGCCGTTGTCATGGAATGGCCCGTCGCTCTGATTCACACCGCCGCCGCCGGTCCGATCCCATCCATCAACAGCGCCATAGTGCGGCCACGCTGTGTTATAGTTGCTTTCGAAGCTCGGATTCGACACGAACGATCTCCGGACAACCACCTGGATCGGATCACCGTTGCAAACGCCCTGGTCGTTGTAAATGTCGATCGCCGTCATTCCTGAACCAACAGCCTTCACTTCGACCGTTTGTTTGGCCTGTCCGCCTGCCGCAAACGTCAGCGTCAGATCACCTTCGGGTGCCGCGGTGAAAGTTGCCACGCCCGGGTTCCTGCTGACCAATCGCACTTTGCCCGTGTTCACCTTGTTGAACGCCTCCGGGACCTGCACAGTGAGGTTTGCAGTTGTTTGTCCCGGACCGAAAACAAGCGGCGAAGGCTGGCCATGCACGCACGCCATTGCTGTCACCCTGAAGTCATCGAACGTATAAGCCCAGTAATTGCCCGCAGCCGCATAACCCTCCAAAGTGATGCGGTTGCCGCGAAATCCGGCTGCTTTCGTGTACGTCATTCCCTCGTTGGCGATCTTCACCTGAGCCCCGTTCACGAACAGGGCAACAGTCGCAGGCGAAGTGCCGGAGAAATCCACCGCCGAGACTTCGATCCGCACATCAAGCTCGCCCGCCGGCAGAGACTCCGCGGCGCCGTTGTAGGCCAGCGTAGTGCCATCAAAGACCTGATAGCCGCCGTTGCTCCTGAACAGAATCCCAATGCCATCAGACCCGTTCACCCACATGCCGGATGCGGTTGCGCCGAACACTATCGCCGCCCAATCGGCCGTGCTGCGTGCGGGATCATAAACCGAAGGATCGACCTTGACGCTTATGGTGAAGTTTGGGCCGTCGATGAAATTGTAATCCGGTGACGCCCACGTGAAATCGGTTACTGTCAGCATGAGTTTGCCCGATGTGCCATCGGAATAAATCTGGGTAAACTCATCTGCAGCGGCACCCGGAGCGTGGGCCGGATTCTCCAAATACGAAAGTGGCGCTGCAGAACCTGTCTGGCGCGGCCCGTTGTTCTCGAAATTGATGTCGTAAGTCCACTGGCTCACGTTGAAATTGTCATTGAAAACCAGTTCTTCCAATCCAAACCCTGAAGAGACACTCACCTGCACCAGCCCCATCGAACATGTGCCTGCAGGCCCGTTAACTTCGATCGTTGTGCTGCCGGCTTTCACTCCTGCGACCTTGAAGGTCTTCGAGGTCTGCCCGCCGGCTTCGAACACAAGTTTCAGCGCGCCGGAAGCATCAGCCCCGACAGGCACCGCAATCGACGGGTCCGCGCTCTGGACAATCACCTCGGCGGATTCGCCCGTATTCAATTGCCGCGGAATTGTCACTGTGATTTCGTCGCTCTGAAGCCCTGCCACGGCAGTGGCGAAACCGGGCTCCGCCTTGATGCATGGCGTCGCAGTAATCGTCAGATTGTCAATCAGATCAACCCACGGCCCCGGCCACGCGTAACTCTCAAGAGTAATGTAGTTTGCGCGGAACCCGGCCGCCTTCACATGTCCGCCGTCTGGTTCAGCTCCAATCGTCGCCTGCTGGCCGTCAATGAACATTTTGACATTAGCCGGACTGCCCCGGAAATTCGCAGTGCTAACCTGAATCTTCACATGGAATGGACGGTCAGTTGGAATGGCCAAGCCGCCATTTCCACCATAAACGGCCGTCGTCCCGTCGAACACCTGGATGTCTCCGCTGTTCCGGAACAGAATGCCCATTCCATCACTGGCATTGACAAACGGCCCCTGCGTGCTGGCCCCAAATACAATCGCGCACCAGTCGCCCGAAAGAGGGCCGCCCGGATCGTTTATCCCAGGGTCCAGATCGAATTCGATCGTGAAATCGCCGCCTTCGACAAAATTGTGGTTTGGGGACAACACGGCCGTCGATGTTATCCGCAACCAGCCTGCGGCTTCCGGCATGCCCAGTTCAATCAGTCCTTCAGGCGTTCCAGCCACACTGGCGGTGTACGTCACCGGCGCAGCACTGCCGGTCTGCCGCGAATTGCACTCGAAGTTTATATCTGTGGTGGCAGACGACACATTGAAAGTGTCGCGCAGGATTATTTCCGGATTAACTTGTGCGACCGACACACACGCCATGGCAACGCTCGCAGCAAGAATCTTCAACGGGGTTAGGTTGTTGGTTTTCATAGGCATTCGGAGTTTTCGACGGCTTCCAAAAAACAACCGCAGGTTACCACAGTGAACAAACGGTTCAACGTTTTTTTGCAAGGCCGGGCGCATCTCAGATTTCTCAACGGGGAAAGCTTGACAAACGGAGCGCTGTTGTTCTTCCCCACTCTCTCAAATCATCGATTGCCCGGCGGACTCCAATGTCCGCACCCCGCAACAAAACGGAAACGAATACTTCCGTCTGATTTGACTCAAACAGCGCTTGAACCTGGTCCGCTCCGTTCTCTCTCCGGATGAAAGCAAGCAAAGCGGAGGTGTCGAGCAGGTATTTCACGCGAATCCTTCCCCTTCCTCGCGGTCTTCCCTTTCCCTTTCATCGTCAAGCTCGGCGACAATGTCACGTCCGGGCGCCCAATGTTGACCGCATCCCATCAACCGCCGCGCCAGCTCTCGGCGGGTGGGAACGACCCGGACACGTATTTCTTCGGAACTTCCCTCCAGTACCTGCCAATCCAACCTGCACCCGGGCGTAATCCCCAATTTCTTCGAGATTTCCGGGTTAGGTATTCGTCAATGCGCGAAACAGCGGGTTTGCCTCAGCCACAGGAATCCTCCAAGATATCGACATGCGTTGGGCTGTCATCTCAAGCGCCTTGCTGGCAGTGCACGTGCATTGCCTTTCAGGAAACCTGGTCGGATATGTCCGTGACCCGAATTGGTACGCGCGAAAGAGCACGAGCGATCCTTACGGCGTTGGTTACTACGAATATGCAGTCAACGCCAACGCAACTCAGCCTCTGCTTGCCAATGGCGCTGCAGCCACAGATGTGTTCGGTCGATTCCAAATCAGCAACCTGCCCGCCGGAACATACAATGTCATCTCATGGGATGTATGGTGGCGATCGGCCGTGGTTTTTGCCGTTCCAGTGCCAGCTTCAGGAAGCTCGGCGACCGTTGATCTGCGACTGCACGCCGCCATGTGGGGTTACCCGGCTTTCTGGGATGACACTGGATACCACGAGTTCGGCCAGACCTTTGTAGCCACAGGCCCGGTCAGCATGATCTACCTTCGATGCCCATCGTTCGACGGTGCTCCAACCTACACACTCACAGTTCACGAAAACGGCCCGGACGGACCACAGATCGGTGTCACCCGCACATTCGGCACCGGCGATCAACGGCCTCTCTATGGCTACGGTCAAATGCCGACCATCGCAGGACGTACTTATTATCTTCGTGTTCGCGCACCGACCTCCGGCAAAGCAGGCGTCATAATGCAAATGGACCCGCACCCCAACGGCTCCGACCCGATGCCGGGCGGTTGTCTCTGGCTCGGCAGCCCGAGCAACGTCAGGCCGTTCCCTGACCGCGACCTCGGCGTCATCATCATGTGTGACGACGACGGTCTTCTGACCGATATGTTTGTTCGGCCAAACGGCGCAGCGATCACCGAAGCAATCAACGTCGGCCAAACCTTTCTTGCACGGGGCGTCAACCTCATAGCCGGCGCGTTTTGGCTGGCAGACCCGGCAGCGCCAACTTACGAGGTCAAGGTTCGATCTGGCGGCCCAGATGGCGAGATCG
>JARYMD010000142.1 GCA_029907285.1 Verrucomicrobiota bacterium
CAGCATCGAGCTCATGCAGTCGCTTTCGCGTCATGAATCGACTGTCTCCATCAGAATCCGGCTAATCTTTTCAGGCGAAACCCGTTGGGAAAGACAAAGCATTTCAATCCCCACCACCTTGCCACTGGCATTGTAATCGAAAATGACGCCCGGCGAAATCTCCTCACTCTCGACGGCGGGGGCTTCATCCAGATCGAGATAAAGCGCGTCGGCTTTCCGGTCAATCGTCAGTTTCATATTCTGCCCTTCAGTTTGCGATCCAGATGCGCGGTTATAACGCGTTTTGGTTCATCCTTGGATACGATAACCCGCAGCACCCGGTTGGCAAGCTACGGCACGGGCGCCAAGGGGTGTTCCAGAGTCGCATCCACCTCGTCCGATTCGATGCGCGACGGATGGCACACTGCGCGTTCAATCCATTCTTTGCGCAATTGCCGTTTCGCCATACGCTGCAGAACGTATTCTGTGTATATGAGATTCATTATCGGACTTGCCACAGCGGAGCAGAAACTCCCGGATCGCACAATCCAAAATAAGAGCTGGCTTCCTGTTCTTACCCAGCTCCCTTATCGTGGTCCAACCCTGAAATCTCACCGCCTGACCACACCAAAAACACCCAACGATTCATTCCGGTGAGATTTTCGAGCCAAACGAACTCCGCTTCGCTTACCCCCGCAGGATAAAGCTTATTTGCCCAAGGCTGCCGACCGGATGCGGCCACGGAATACCGTGTCTGTCACTCTATTTGCTATACCGGCGCCATAAACCCCACCGACAGCACTCAACCGTCCTCGAAACCTTCAGACACGATGCGACTGAATATCGTGCCTGTCACTGTATTTGCTCAGCCCGCGCCTCCCACGAACCCCTCACAACGATCCCCGGAAAGTTCGGATATGGCGCGACAATGCCTGTTCAGCGCGGTTCAACACACATGCCACCAGACATTTCACCCAAGTCACCAAGCTGGAGGCGCCAGCAATGACAACATGCGAATACATCCCCCACCGCCGAACACCTTCACCAAGCCTTCGGCCTCCAACAACTACGATCTCTGAAAACGCCCTGGCCCCTTTTGCTCGACTTTTTTTCGCAACCCTTACTCGATCGATCTCACCTTCAAATCACGCAACACATACACTTAGCCCGGAAATCTCACCAGCCACCCCATCGGACTCACCGGTGCCTTCACCCCGCTGAGATTTCCGGGCTGGACATGCAGTGATAAAGAACGGTTTTACCCTGAAGTTTGATCCTGGGTAGTCTCATTACCACCTCCTTGATTGGTCTTGTTCTTCTCCTTGCAACAGGGCGACAGGCTCGCAGCCAGCCTCCCGGCCGACTGCCGGGCAGGTCCGGGTCAAAACCTCGGGCACCCAAATAACGTGTCTGTCCCTCTATTTGGGGGTAAAATCGCACAACACACTCGGGGAGTCAAACAGGGCTGGTGTGCTCACCCGCCTGCTGGAGGAGCGGAACGAGCTCGGACGGGGCAGGTTCTGGTCGATCTTGACTCTGACGCTGGGGTAAAGCTGATAACGCAGCTTGATTATCGCCACAAGGAATTGGTCATGAACTGGAGCCAGTGGCCGGGATTGAACCGGCGACCGACGGTTTACGAAACCGTTGCTCTACCGCTGAGCTACACTGGCATCACCGCGAACCAAAGAATAGTCACCAACACCGCTCCTTTTGCAAGCCAATTCAGTTGCGGCTTGTTGTCCACCTACGTGCAACAGCTTTTCTTTCCTTCGCCGCGCAGACGGGCCAGCGCCTCTGTGTAGAACATCTTAACAGGCGCGCCGCCCATCGCTATCGCACACCACGCCGCCTCATCGAGTTCATCCCTGGTTATGCCCATTTCCTGCGCCGCCTTGTGATGCGCATCGAAACACGGACCGCATCGGCTCTGCACCACGAGACTGAATAGTATCAATTCCTTCGTTTTTTCGGAAAGCGCGCCCGGAGCTGCCACCGACCGCATCAGCGCGCCAAAGGCGCGTTGTGATTCGGCCAGTGCGCTTTTCTGCGCTTCTGTGGCCGCGGCAGGACCGAACACGTCGGCACAACATCCCGCATGCGATTCTGCGGCAAGCTGGCCGGAAGTCGCCACCGGCTTTCCGGTGTTGGCGCGGCTGGACAAGTTCAGAGCCTCGGTGGGCACTTTCTCCAGAATGATTTGCCCGGAGGATTGACCGTCGATTCTGCCTATCACGAAACCGGTTGCACCTTTTGCCGCGAAAGCCTGCTGCAGTCGTTCGAGGCGCGCCTCCGGCACTGCAATCAGCAAGCCGCCGGACGTTTGCGCGTCGAAACCGAGATGGATCAGTGCCTCGTCAACTCCGTCCGACACGACCATGTCTTCGCCCACGTATTCGCGGTTGCGCTCGATTGCGCCAGGAATGATGCCGCCGCGCAGAGCTTCGACTGCCCCCGGGAGAGACGGCAGCGTCTCTGCAAATACCCGGGCGGTCAGACGATGTTGTCGCATCAGGCGAATCAAATGCCCGAACAAGCCGAAGCCAGTGACATCGGTGCAGGCGGATGCGCCGGATTCGATCATTGCTTCTGCGGCGGCGCGATTCAGGGCTGCCATGGACGCTTCGGATGCGGCGAGGGCGTCGGGGTTGCCGCGCCCGATCTGCTCCGCGAACGCCAGCACACCTGTTCCGAGTGGTTTTGTCAGAACGAGCAGGTCGCCAGGTTGCGGGTTCTCGAGAGCTGCGGCAACCGCGGGATCGATGACCCCCGTTATGGCAAAGCCAAGCTTGATTTCTTCGTCTTTTACGCTGTGCCCGCCGACGAGGGCGACTCCTGCTTCGGCGAGTGTTTTCATGGCGCCTTCGAGCATCCGGAACAACACCTCTGCCGAGAGCGTATCGGATGGGAACGCGACTATGCTGAGGGCGGTGCGAGGCACGCCGCCCATGGCATAGATGTCGGACAAACAATTCGCGGCACAAATACGGCCGAACGCGTGCGGATCGTCAACGCACGGCGTGAAAACGTCCACTGTTTGCACGAGGTGCAAGCCGTCTGCGATGCAGTATATCGCTGCATCGTCGCCAGCCGCAATTCCGCAAACCACATTCGGATCGGTCACAGGCGGCAGACGGGACAATACGGCGTCGAGCTCTGCAGGGGGGATTTTCGATGCGCAACCTGCGTTTCGGACAAGTTTGGTGAGTTTCACCTGGGAGACATCGACAGGATCGGGGCGCTCACCTGCGCATGGGCAGATTCCGTGGTTGGTGAACACGTCGCACGGGCAAGCGCGTTTGGGGTCGCAGATGCAATGTCCCAACAACCGGGACCGCTCCATGACGCGGCGGCGTTTGGCAAGGTCAATTTTCATTGTGCATCAAACAGCGTTGAAGTGGCTTTGCGAACCGGGCCTTTGTGCAGCCGATACGCCCATGAACTGTGCCCGGTTTACCACTCGATTCAAGTCGGAAAGGAACGCCTGCAATTGGACTTGCGTGCGTTTTTCAATTCAGCGCCAGGACCGGTTCTGCTAGGTTTTCTCCTAGCGCATGAAAATCGAATCGGGACAAACCGTGCTTTTGACGGGGGCTTCGGGCGGGCTCGGTGGATTCATTGCTCGGCGTTTTACAGAACTTGGTGTGAGACTTGCCCTTGCAGCGCATACGACCACTGACCTGGAAGGAGCGTGTTCAGTTGTCGGGAAAGGGAATGGGGATGTTCACCTGTTTTTGGCTGACCTGCGTGATGCGGAGCAGCGCCGCGACCTTGTGAAGCGTGTGCGAGATCAAGTCGGCCCAATAGAAATTCTCATTAACAATGCGGGTGTCGAGTTCAATTCGTACTACCACGAACTGAGCGAATCGCAAATCAACGAGGTCCTCACCGTTAATCTTGCGTCAGCAATGATCGTGTCTCGTCTGGTGCTTCCAGAAATGTTGGAACGGAAACGCGGGCATATTGTCAGCGTTTCCTCGTTGGCCGGGAAATCAGGGCCCGCATTTCAGGAGCCTTACGCGGCATCGAAGGCCGGCCTTGTTGGATTCACAATGTCTCTGCGCGCAACCTACCGCGGAACGGGCGTCGGCGCTTCGGTCGTTGTTCCCGGGTTTGTCGAGACAGGCATATATACGCGCCTGAAGACGGTGGCGGGACGGCCCGCCCCAACTTTGCTTGCGCCTTGCCATCCGGACCGGGTTGCGAATGCCATCGTGCGCGCGATTCAGAAGAACCTGCCGGAGGTAATCATCAACCGATATCCAATGCGTCCGTTCCTCGCATTGGCAGCGCTTTCGCCGTCCCTGGGTGAATGGCTCACAAGACGGTTCGGGACACACGAGTTCTTCAGGGCTGCGGTGTTGGCCCAACGAAGATCACCACCAGCCTGACACTTGGAACGATGACACCCCGTTCAGCGTCCAATGGCTTTGGACGCCATGGAGGCGTGGGATGCAACTCGTTGATAAGTATCATTGACTGGAGACGGATGGCCGCCTAATATGAGGTCCGCGATCCATGAAAACCATTAAAGTCCTACGCTGGGTTTCACTGCTCGTGTTTTGCCACGCCGGGGTTTTGATCACAAGTGCGACAGGGTTCAGGCTGCCCGATCAGGATGCTTTTGCCGCTGCGAGGGGCGAAGCATTCGTTGCCACCGCAGACAATCCATCTGCGGTTTACTACAATCCGGCCGGCATTACCCAGCTCGAAGGCCACAACGTGCGCGTTGGCGTGTACGGCCTGTACATCAAGCCCTCCTACACTTCACCGGACGGGAGAAGTTTCAAGAGCGACAGGGACCTTCACGCGATTCCGCAGTTGTTTTACGCTTTCAGCCCCTCTGACTTTCCATTGAGTTTCGGGCTGGGATTGTACTCGCCGTACGGGCTCAGCTCACGTTGGCCGCAAGACACAGGGTTTCGAACGGTTTCCACAGAGGGAACACTCACTTATTACACGATAAACCCTGCTGTGGCGTGGCGGGTAACACCGCGTCTTTCGATTGCCGCGGGTCTAACGGTGAATTACGCCGAACTTGATTTGCGGCAGGGCTTGATCTGGCCGACACAACCTCTCGACGAGTTCAAGTTCAAGGGCGACGGTGTTGACGTCGGATACAACCTTGGGTTGCTGTGCAAAGTCCACGACAAGGTGTTTCTCGGCGTGACTTTCCGAAGTCCGACAACCGTCGATCTCGACGGCCGAACGGAGTACTTCAATGCCCAGGAAATTCCCGGGTTGATTCCCGCCTTCCCAAGACAACGCGTGAGCGCAGAAGCCGAGTTTCCGTTTCCGCTGAGCGCTGTCTTCGGCATTTCATACCGCCCAACACCGAATTGGAACCTTGAGTTCGACGCCGAATACACGGACTGGAGCCGACTCAATACGGTCATCGTAAAACAAGCTTCAGCTTTTCCGCCACTGATCCCGCAAAATGCGCCGTTGGTTCTCAATTGGGAGCCAAGTTGGTACTACGAGTTCGGGGCCACGCGCTATATCAACGATCAATGGTCGATCAGTCTCGGCTACATTTACAACGAGAACTCAGTCCCGGATGCAACCTACTCGCCGCTGGTTGCCGACCTTGACAGGCATTTCTTCAGCGTCGGCGCCGGTTTCAAGCACCGCCAGTTGAGCATCGATCTGACCTATCAATTTGGGTATGGGCCGACGCGCAAGGTGACCGGCAGTGCGCCGTCGCCAACGGGCCAATCGGTAGATGGCGAGTTCGAGTTCATCAGCCACGCTGTGATGCTGTCGGTGGGCCTGCGTTTTTAAACGGGCCAAGTTCAGGCCGCCAATTCGACCGACCAAGTGACCTGGAAAGCACGGGCCTCGAAGAGGTTCGCCCATTCCGGTTTCCGTAAATCACTAACGGCCGAATTCCAGCACGCCGAATCTGGTCGGTGTGTGCGCCGAAGCGGTCCCTGTCGGGTTCCACGCAAGGAAAACGCCATGGGCAATGTCGTGCCTGTACAAATTCAATGACCAGCGGTCGCCGGGCGCTGGCGGCTTCGAGCTGAGCGCGGCCAGCGGGATTCGCATTTCGGTCGTCCAAACTCGCCGTTGGCGGTCAACCTGAACTGCGGCGTCAAAGCCGCTGCTCCAAGCAAAATCTTTCGCGGGCAAATCGAGCACAAGATCGAGTTTTTCGCCCGTTGGCGCCACTTCGAATTCGGTGTAGTGATTTCGATTGGCCGGATCGGCTCCGATGAATGCCTCGACCACGTCCTTGTCCCAAAGCCCCAGTCGTTCAGTTTTCAGGTTCGGCGGCATGAACACGGTCAGCTCCGAGTACGGCGATTCAAATCCGATATACAAGTACCTGTCAGACCACAGCACCCGGGCCACAGTGGAGAGTTCAGGGCACGCCCTGCCTTCCTTAAGAGTGCATTCAATGTGTACAGCGGACGCCTTTTGCCAAACTGCCTCGGCCAGTTTCCCGTCGGGCTTGAAATCGCGCTTAATCTTGACCGCTCGAACGACCGGTGCTGGCAGAGACCGCAACAACAACCGCCGCGCATTATCAAAGTAGATTTTCCGCAACACGTATGGGGGCAAACCGATGGCGTCTATTTTCCAATCCCCTTGAATTGGGGTCATGTGCTCGAACTGGCGATCGGTTGTTTCGAGCCAGCGCCAGTGTTTTGCGAAGAAGGCGCATGCGGCATCGTCAGTGGGTGGCGGCTCCTTCCCGCTCGACCCAAGAATGAGCCTGTCATAGACCTGAAAATCGGTGCCGAAAAGTATTCTGTCCTGGTGTTTCAGGAACAGGCGGCGCACGCGTGCCGGGTCATGCCGTCCAATCTCCGGGATTCGCGCCGCCAAGTCGGCCATCATATTCGGGTATTTGTCCAAAGAGCGCTCGACCCAGTCGAGGTCTTCGGCGTTGTTGGCGAAGTGCACGCACACGAATGTTGTCTGGGGATGGCGTCCGATGACACGGTTGAGCGCGGTCACCAGCGCTTCGAACGACGGATACTTGTTGGTGTCGCCAAACCACCAGCTCGGATGATCTTTGAGCTCTTTCCACCGCTCATTTGACTCGTTGTATGGTTTCCAGAAAGCCTGCGGGTCTGCGACGTGGATTGACACTGGCATGCCGAGTTCGCCACAGCGTTTCCATACCGCATCCAGCTTCGGATCATCCACCTGGATCAGTTTCCCGGTCCGGTCGCGCAGATACAGCCCAAGCCGCTTGTACTCTTTGAGGCCGGCGGCGCCGAGCCGGAACGCTTCGTTCACCTGGGCAACCGCACGTTCTGGCCAATCCGGCTCGTCCCAGCCATTGTAATCCAAGCTGAAGTAATGAAGGAACCGCCCGGGGAAAAGCTTGTCTGCGCTCTGCCGGTTTCGTTCGAACTCAGAGGTTTCACCCGGCGCGTGCGTTACTGCGCCGCCGCTGAGGTTTACGACAAGGCCAATCCCAACTTTGTCCATGATGCCAATGCACCGGCGAAGATGATCCTCCCGGTAATCCACATGCTGGTGCATGTCAACCAGACGCCGTTCTGCCCGCCATTCTTGTGCCTGCTTCTGTGTGATTGCCAGCCGGTCGGGCTCACATCCCAGCCTTGCCATGCACAATTCCAGGGCAAACACTGCTTCGCGCGCGTTGTCGCGGGACTGACCTTCCTGTCTGCTCTCGCCAAGCAGAACTCGGGCAATCTGCGCGCCGCCGGCCCATGTTGTGCACAAATGTCCGAGCATTCTTGAATCATGCCGCGCAAGGCCGGATTCCAACAAAGCCAGCGCCGCATCGGCATTTCGCCAGCTCGACGGCAAAACGCGAAAACCTTTGCCGAGAAAGAACGGGATCGACGGGTAATCATCTCGTTTTTCATAGTGCCAGTCGCAAATCACGATGTCTTTGGGCACCATATCGACTGCTGGGGCGGTGCCATTCCGGCTTGATTCCCACTGGCCGTAGTGCATTACTGCATCGTCAAGAAAACGGTCTCCCCACATCAGCATTGTAACGCCCCTCTGGCGCACAAGATGATTGTGATAATCATTCACCGCACGAGCAAACAGTCTGGCCGGGTCCTGCCCCCGGCACCGCGGACAGCCCTGGTACGCGATCAGAAACACCTCGTCCATGCCAACATGCAGCGCGTCAGCCTTAAACGCGTCCAGCAGCTCGTCCATTAACGCAAACACCACCTTGTTCACCCCGGGATGCTGTGGGCACCAGCTCCGACAATAAATGCCTGGATTGTCCGTGGGAATGTCTGGGGTTTCATCGAACTCTGGATGTTTCGTCAGCAGTGGAAAAGTCGATTTCGCCCATGACTGGTGCCCCAAACAATTGAAGAGCGGGATCAGCCGAATGCCTCGAGCTCGGCAAAGCTCGGCCAAATCCTCAGCGTCTTCACGGGTAAGCGCCCCGGGCGTCGCCAGCTCCGGGTGCGACTTCCAACTGAAACCGTAGTCCACCTCAAGAATAAGAACGTTCACTCCCATCGGGACCATCCGCTCCACAATTGCACGCCGCACCAGGGGCAACCCGTCGTGACCGGGCGACATCAAGTGCACAGCCCGCCACCTTGTTTGGTTCTCGGTCTGCTGCCGGATTGTTCCCCGTGTTGATGCATGGATCATGGAAGCTCCAAAAGCCAAGGAAAGAGTCATCAGAAAAATTGTTCCCACAGTAGCCCTTGCTTTCAGCGACTGGTTCATGCCCTTGAGCTTTGCGCGGCCGAACGCCACAAATCAAGCTCACTGTTTGAATGTGTCCGCCGTAGATTGCGGCATGGCCCACAGATTACCGTTGTTCCAATTCACGGCTGTCGAAATCTGCGGGGAATCCCCCGGATGCGGATATGGTGACAGGCTCACTGTTTGTCAATAGTGACTTTGCGCAAGGCAGTGCTCGCGCTCCGCCGCGAGCCGAAGTCAGGACGGAGTGTCTTGCAACACGGGGCATCCGGTTGAAGCCAGATGCTCGCAGTCAGGGGTGTGGAGGATAGAGCCCACGCTCGGCCGAGCCGGGAGTTTCAACCGGCTTGGGTTTTTCGACGAATCAACCGTTCCGAATTTGTCAGTTTCCCGGGTGACGCCGTGGCAGATTCACCGGATGTTCGAGCATTATCGCAATCCGGACCTTCCCACTGACTTCGACATGCTTTAGCCCGAAAATCTCACCGGAATGAAGCTTTGGATGTCCTGGTCTGATCGGCAGGTGAAGTTTCCGGGCTGACGGTTAAAGCTTGACGTTACAGACTGATATGATTGCAATGGTGCCCGAATGAAAACGCGCCTTTCAATTTTGTTGGCTGGTCTTTGTGTACTTTGCCTCGCGGTGGGATGCTACACCACCGCTGACGGTCACAAAAAGTTTGGCAAACCTTTCGCAAAAGACAGACTGGAGAGCCGCTATGAACGGCCGGTCGATCAAGTTTTTGCTGCAGCCAAGACAGCGCTCGGCAACATGGGCCGCCTTGTCGGCGAAAACACCATCGGCAAAACTCTGGAAGCCCGAATTGATAACAGCACCGTCTGGGTCGCCGTGGACGAGGTCGAGCCCAACATCAGTCGCGTAATCGTCCAGGCGCGGCGTTCGGCTTTGGGAGGCAACATTGACCTTGCAAGCGAGGTTGATAAACAGATCGCTCTTCTCCTGCAGACCCAGTAGCGGCCCGAGAATTTGGCCCATGCCCGTGGCGTAGCGGGCGTTTGACACCGGACATGCAGTCACCCCTGCAGACGTCAGCGTCCAATTAGCTCCTTAACTCAGAAATCCCACCGGCTCGCCGTCCCCGGCGCGCGGAACCTATGACAGACAGCTTTTCAATTCCGCGTAAACGCGGAACTATGGCAGCGATCGGTTGTCCCCGATTTTGGGCGATGCCACCCCCGCTGCCGTTAGAGTCCCGCCTTTGGGCGGCCCTTGAATTGAGCATTGGTTGTGCAGCAGCCCCTTTGTGCGTTGTACGTTGAGCGTTGAGCGTTGTACGTTGTACGTTCCCAGGCAGACGACCGGCGCGTCAATCGAAAGGAACGCTCAACGTCCAACGTTCAACGGCACAGCGTTCAACAGCGCAGCACTCATCAAGGGGCGCAGTCGCCAGCTCGGTGCCTCTCAGGCAACTTTGGTTTCGGCTACGCCGGGCTGCATTGTTATACTGAAGAGTCATTCA
>JARYMD010000143.1 GCA_029907285.1 Verrucomicrobiota bacterium
ATAGCTCATTGTCAACAGAAAAGTGTCATCCACACACATTTTTTTCATCCTTTAACAAGACCAGGCGAGGATCAGGGGAGCCGGTGGCGGTTTGTAGTTCCGCCTTTAGCCCGCATATTTCGCAGCCAGGCGTGGCCGACAGCGCTGATCAAGGTGCGCAGGCACCGGGTCAGTGCCCGCCAAGCAACTTTGGTTCTGGCCGCGCCGGGCTGCGAAAGACGCAGACTAGAACTCGATGGTTTGTTGGTACTCGGGGATGAGGACGGTGGCGTTGGGTTTGATCGTCTTGAGGATTGAAGCGAATGCCTGGCTTTGATCGGGGTCGCCATGGACAACGGCGATCTTTGAGATATCGCCGGTGATGGCTTCGACGTACCGTTTGAGCTCGGATTGATCGGCGTGGCCCGAGTAGGCGTCCAGTGAAGCCACCTTTGCACGAACCGCATGCTGTTCATCCAAGATGTTGACCGGGCTGCGGCCGGAGAGGATTTGGGCGCCGAGGGTGTGTTCGGCGCAAAAGCCGATGAAGAGAACCAGGTTCTTTGGATCGCCGATGTGATTTTTGAGGTGATGAAGAATTCGGCCTGCTTCACACATGCCGGATGCGCTGATGATAATGGCGGGTTCGTTGAGGTCATTGAGTTTCATCGAATGCGCAACCTCGCGGATGTAAGTGAGGTTTTCCATGCCGAACGGATTGGCCTTTTCACGGAGGTATCGGTAGATGTCGTCGTTGAAGCATTCGGGGTGCAATCGGTAGATTTCGGTGGCATTAACGCTCAGAGGGCTATCGACGAAGATTGGGACTTTCGGCAACTGGCCGGCATCGGTGAGCTGATGGAGTTCATAGACTATCTGCTGAGTGCGCCCGACCGAGAAAGCGGGAATAATGACAAGACCGTTCCTGTCGATTGTTTCACGCACGAGTCGGCCGACCTCCTCTCGTGCGCTGGCGCGGGCCGTGTGCAAACGGCCGCCGTATGTGCTTTCGATTTGGAGGAAATCGACGTCATGAACAGCAACCGGGTCGCGCAGAATCTCGTCGTTCCCGCGCCCGACATCGCCGCTGAACAGGTACCGGAACCTGCGATTGCCTTCCTTGATGTCGAAGACGACCTGCGCGGAGCCGAGGATATGTCCTGCGTCATGGAACGTGGCCGTCACCCCATCTACGACGGGAAATCGCCGGTCGTAGTTCAGGGCGACGAACTGCTGGAGTGCTTTGTCGGCATCCTGGAGTGAGTAAAGAGGTTCGACCGGCGGGAGCCCCTTTTTAGCGCGTTTTTTGGAAACGAATTGCGCGTCGGCGGCCTGGATATGCGCGGAATCTTCGAGCAGGATGCTGGCCAGATCGCGGGACGCGAATGTGCAGTATATGTTGCCGTCGAAACCCTGTTTGCAGAGGTTGGGCAGATTGCCGCAGTGGTCTATGTGCGCATGGCTTATGACCACGGCTTCAATTTCGCCGGGATTAAAAGGGAAATTGCGGTTTCGTTCGATTGATTCCCCCCGGCGGCCCTGGAAAAGGCCACATTCAAGCAGGAATTTCGATCCGTTGACCTCGAAGAGACACAATGACCCTGTCGTTGTGCCCGTAGCACCGAAGAAATGTACTCGCATTTTGTGAGAAAGGATGGGGAATGACCCGAAACGAGCAAGGCAGAAAATCATATCTTTGGCGTGATTTTCCAAAGCGCGTGCCGTAGTGTTCTTGGCGAAACCCATGGCTGATGTGCGACCATTTGCTGCTGTTCGCGCCAGGCCGGAGCTGGCCGGCCGAATCTGTTGCCCGCCTTACGACGTGCTTTCGATTCAGGAAGCTCGCGTGCTGGCTGAGGCGAACCCGGATAGCTTTGTGAGGGTAACACGGGCGGAGGTTGATTTTGCGGGCGAACCGGACCCTCACTGCGCCAAGGTGTACGAGCGGGCACGCAGCAACTTTTTGCTGATGATCGGCAACGGACTGCTGATTCAGGATTCACGGCCGTGGTATTATGTTTACCGCCTCACAATGGGTGAACGGTCGCAGACCGGATTGGCCGCGCTGGTGAGTTGCAGTGATTACCAAAACGGCATTGTCCGCGCACATGAACTGACCAGAACGGAGAAAGAGGACGACCGGGCGCGTCACATCGAGGTGGTGGGCGCGCAGACAGGGCCGGCATTTCTTGTGTACAGGGCGATGCCGGAGCTGGACGGGGTGTTGGCGGAGGTGGCTTCGTTGGCCGCAGAGACGAGCTTTGTTGACGACAGCGGTGTGCGGCACGAAGTGTGGGTGATTGGGGATGAAACTGTGGCCGGCCGCGTCCGGGAGATAACGGGGCGATTGCAGCGGCTTTACATCGCAGACGGACATCATCGGACGGCTGCGGCATTGCGAGTGTCAGAACTAATGAAAGGTGCCGGGGGCAGCGGTGGTTTTCTGGCTGTTTTGTTTCCGCATAATCAGTTGGAAATCATGCCGTACAACCGGGTTTTGAGGGACTTGAACGGGCAAACGCCAGCGCGCGTCGTCGCGCGTCTGGCGGAAGTGATGGAACTGATCGACCGGCCACAAGGCACACAACCGAGGCTGCATGAGGTGGATTTGTACTTGAGCGGAGGGTGGCATCGGTTTCGGTTCCGGACTTTGCCCGATGGCGGCACGGACCCTTTGAAGAACTTGGACGTGGTATTGTTGCAGGAGCAGGTGTTGGATCCCGTGTTTGGCATTGGCGATCCACGCCGGGACGATCGGATCGGGTTCGTTGGCGGGATTCGCGGGGTTGACGAGCTTGTTCGACTTGTAAACAGCGGCGAGTACGTGTGCGCGTTTGCGATGCACCCGACCCGGATCGATGACATGATGGCGATTGCGGACAGCGGGCGATTGCTTCCCCCCAAGAGCACGTGGTTTGAACCGAAACTCCGGGACGGGCTGTTCACTCACAGGTTCAATTTGCCGGATGCTTCGCCTCTATGAGGCGTTCAAGAAGCAGACCGACAACAGCTGGGCCGGCCATTCGGACAAAGGGGTTCCTGGCCATGAAGCGGCAGTGGAATCGTTCTCGTTGCGAACGAGGTGGATTTGGCGCTTGTGTTTGGTAAGAGCCGAGTGTTGAATGTCTTTCGCACAGCAGAGCGGTTTGAAGGGAAACCTGTGCAAGCTGAGCGGCAGTTATGATTGTCTATGCCATTTGCCTCGTTCTGGGGCTCCTGTTCACGATCGTGAGCGCACTGCTGGGCCACATCTTCGGGGGTCACGATGCTGACAGTGACATTGGCACCGGCGGTCATGCCGAGGCCGGGTTTGATCACTCGGGGATTCCGGGTCTGTCTTTCTTCAGTCCGACCGTGTTGGCGGCGTTTGTGACGGCGTTTGGCGGGCTTGGGATTATTTTCAGCCAGATTGATGTGACCAAGAGCGTGTGGGTGAGCGCGCCGTTGTCGATCGCTGGCGCCGTGGGTGTGGCTTATGCTGTCCTTGCGTTGTTCAATGCGGTTTTTCGACGCACGCAGAGTTCGAGTGAATCGCGCGTGGCGACATTGATTGGCCACGAGGCTTCAGTGATAACAACGATTCCGGCAGACGGGGTTGGGGAGATTGCGTATGTGCAATCTGGGACACGCTACAGCGCGCCTGCAAGATCAGAAGACGGGGGCACGATTCCGGCCGGTCGCACGGTCAAGATAACGCGCATTGTTGGGTCTCAGTTTTACGTCACCGCAGAGAAGCAATCCTGAACTTGTGTTTTTGGCCATGAATTCACTGACGTTTTTTGCCGCGGGACAGATACCGTGGATGACTGTGATTGGCGTTGTTGCCATTTTTCTGTTTGTGGTGTTTCTGTTTGCGGGCATTTGGGCAAGCCGATACACCAAGGTTGGCCCAAACCAGGTGCTGATTATTTCGGGCCGCAAACGCACCATTACGGACCCTGACGGCACGCAGCGGCATGTCGGTTACAGGATTGTGAAGGGCGGCGGTGTGTTCGTGTGGCCTGTGTTCGAGAAGGTTGACATCCTGTCGCTCGAGCTTCTCACCATCGACGTCAAAACGCCGGAAGTTTACACGGTTAAAGGTGTGCCGGTGATCGTGGATGGCGTGGCGCAAATCAAGGTCAAGGGAGACGACATCGCGATTGCGACGGCAGCCGAACAGTTCCTTGGAAAGACATGCCAGGAAATCCAGCAGATCGCCACGCAAACTCTCGAGGGGCACTTGCGCGCCATCCTTGGGACAATGACGGTGGAGGACATTTACCAGAACCGCGATGCGTTTGCCGCCAAGGTCCAGGAAGTGGCGGCCGGCGACATGGCGAACATGGGGCTTGGCATTGTCAGTTTCACCATTCGTGACATCCGTGACAACCAGGGATACCTCGAAGCTCTGGGCAAACCGCGAATCGCACAGGTAAAACGCGACGCGCAGATCGCTCAAGCGGAGGCCGACCGCGACGCGATGATCAAGAGTGCTCAGGCAATGCAGGCCGGCCAAGAGGCGAAGTTCGCTGCGGATACGAAGATTGCCGAGGCGCAGCGCGATTACCAGATGAACGTTGCCCAATATCAGGCGTCGGTTAACCAAAAGAAAGCCGAGGCTGACCTCGCCTACGACCTCCAAAAATACAAGACCGGCCAGCTCGTCAAAGCTGAGGAAGTCCAGGTCAGCATCGTCGAGAAACAAAAACAGATCGAACTGCAACAGCAGGAAATCCTCCGCAAACAGCGCGAACTGGAAGCAAACGTTCAAAAACCGGCCGACGCCGAGCGTTACAGGGTGGAAACCCTCGCCAACGCCAAGAAATATCAGCTCGAGACCGAGGCGGCGGGCGCCGCATCAGCCACCAAAGCAACCGGTTTTGCGAATGCAGAGGTCACCAAGGCGGTTGGGTTGGCCGAGGCCGAGGCAAGCAAGGCACGCGGGCTTGCCGAAGCCGCAATAATCGAGGCGCAGGGCCGCGCTCAGGCGGAAGCAATGCGGCTCAAAGCCGAGTCATTCAAGCAATACAATGAAGCGGCGGTCATTGAGATGATTGTCCGCGCGCTGCCGGACATTGCTGCGCGAATAAGCGAGCCGCTGGCGAAGACCGAGAAGATCGTCATTGTGAACGCAGGCGCAGGGCCGGGTGGCGGCGCAAGCAAGCTGACCGGCGACATTGCGCAGATCATGGCCCAGTTACCGCCGGTCATCGAGGGTTTGACCGGAGTGAAGTTCGAGAAGTTGCTTGAACAGGTTCCGGCGCTGCAAAAATCAATGGAAAAGCAGGAAACTACAAAAGAACAAAAACCCGCGGGCCAGTGACAGCGCGGCTTGCCGGCCGAGGCAACTGAATTGCCCGACAGATGCAAACGATAATCGGTGTGTTCGCCATGGCTGAGATATTCTTCATTCTGAGCTTTTTGCTGATCCTGCCGGTCACCTTGCTTTGCATGGCGTTTTGGATTTGGATGCTCGTGGATTGTGCCCTTAACGAGCCGTCAGAAGGCAACGACAAGCTCGTCTGGATCATCATCATCCTGTTTGCAAACTTCATCGGCGCTCTCATCTATTTCCTTGCCCGGCGCCCGCAGCGAAAAGCCAAGTATGGCAAGTAAAAGTGCAACATCGTCATGAGACTTTTCGAAGCGCTTCTGGATCTCAATGAACACTGGCTGCGCGGCGACAAAGACGCCAAATTCGAGCGTGCCGAGCACGCCGACAGTTTGCCGATTGCAGCGCTGACGTGTGTTGACGAGCGTTTGAATTCATTGCTGCCGGGCGCTCTTGGATTGGAACCTTCGGACCTCATTTTGTTGCGCACGCCGGGCAATATCGTCGGCAGCCCGCTGGGCGAGACTGCGCGCGCCATCGCTCTTGCATGTGCGTGCAAGGGCGGACACGAAATTGCAGTCATCGGCCACACAGATTGCGCCGTTGCAAGAACGACGGTCTTGAAATTGACAGATGCACTTGCTTCGGCCGGGCTGGCACGAGACCGGTTGCCGGATGATTTGACAGAGTTTTTCGGGTTGTTTGCCAGTGAGCGCCAGAATGTCCTGAAGGCAGTCGAAGTCTTGCGCCAGAGCGCCGTCATCGGGCCAAAAATGCCGGTGCACGGGCTGCTCATAGATGTTCGGACTGGAAGAGTCGAATGGCTGGTGAACGGATATCAGGCCGAGACAGCCGGTGTCGGGCCAGGCACCTCTGAACTCAAGGTTCAGGCTGCAATAGGGGACAGGAAACTCGTCGAAGCAAGAGTCCAGATTCCGTCGTTGTCCCTTGGGGAGATAAAGTTCCCCGAGTTGAAGATTGGTGAGGTGACTGTGGCTGCCTCGATGCAGCAAAGCTCGTCCCACGCACAGCCGCAAGCGAAGCCGGCTGCCTCCGGCAGGGACTCGGAGCGTCAAACTGAACCACACCACATGGAGTGGCTGGACATTCTTCGGGAGATCGCGTCGCAGGCCGTACGCGTGCATATTATTGGGAACGACAAGAAACCTTACGGTCCAGTTCCGATTGCCAAGCTGTTGGAATGGGTTGTTGAGAAGAGGGTTGGCGCCGACACCCCGGCGCAGATCGAGGGCACAACTGCGTGGCAACCACTGTCGCTCTTGGTCCACACCATCAAACAAGCCCAACTGCGCAGTCCCCCGCCAATCCCGAGCACAAAAGCAGGCTTCCGGTTTTTCCGCTCCGGAAAGAAGCGTTGAGCATTGCACGTTTAACGTTCTACGTTGAGCGTTCCCAGACAGACGACCGGCGGGTCAATCGATAGGAACGCTCAACGTCCAACGTTCAACGGCACAGCGTTCAGCGCTGCAGCGCTCATCAACGGTCGCAGGTGCCGGGTCACTGCCAGTCAGGCAAATTTGGTTCCGGCTACGCCCGGCTGCGAAATATGCGGGTTAGAGGGCCCGCTTACCTCCGCCGGACATCATAGCAATAGAGTGTATCGTGATATCTGAGGTAGAGCCGCCCATCGAGAATGACAGGGTGTGTCCATGCATCCGTCACCTTTTGGGGGACAAGACGGAACCGGCCTTTCACCTTCGGACCAGCCGCATTTGCTTCAAGAAGCACCACGTTTCCATCTTCCCCAAGACAATACAGCCGGTCGTCAGCCCAAATCACCGATCCTTTTGCGATGTCTTTCCATTTCCACTTTACGTCCCCGGTGGCGGCATCTATTGCGGCCCAGCCTCTGTCGGTTCGGTACCATGCGCCGAAAATCAATCCATCGACCAGCACCCCGCCGCCATGGCATGTGTCAAGTTCGGTTTGCCAGATTCGTTTCACGTCCCAGCCGGTATCCGTGGGTCTAAGCCGGTAAAGCCCGCCGGCATCTGTATCGGGTGCAGTAACAAAAACAGCCTCGCCAACAAGCAATGGCGTCGCAGGAATAACAAGGTATCGCGTTGGAAACGGGCGCGTCCAAACCAAGCGACCCGTTGCGGCGTCCACTCCAAACAAATGCCGCATCGACGTGTTCACCAACAATCTCTTTCCATCCCAATCGATCAGGATCGGCGAACCGTAACTTGCTGAATCGGGTTCTCCGGCTGGATGCGCCAGCCGCTGCATCGCGGGGTTCTCGGACGGCCCCAACTTCAAAGCCTCGGTTGTCCACACTATCTTGCTGGTTCGCTTGTCCAAAGCCGCCATTAGAGCCTTTTGTCCGCCGGGGGTCACAAACACCCGTTCCCCAGCGACGAGGAGGTTTTCGCTCAATGCCCATGTGATGTTCTTTCCTTGGAACTGCTCGAGCACATCAACTGCCCACAGCTCGCGTCCATCTGCCGAATCAAAGCAAGCAAGGCGCCCGTGCGCGTTGAGGTGATACAATTTGCCTTCGCTGAAAGTGCAGCTTGCTCGTGCACCCGGGTAAGGTTCTTTCCATGCCCGGCCGTTGACGGTCTCCCAGAGGCGCTTTCCGTTGGTATCAAGCGCGAATATATGCAGCTCATCGCCGATATCGCCTGCGAGGTATATTCGGCCGCCGGTGATGATCGGCGCTGAGTATCCGTATCCGAGCCCTTCGGCTTTCCAAACCAGCGTCGGCCCTTGTTCAGGCCATTCACCAAGAAGGCCCTTTTCGGGGCTTCGCCCATCCCTGAAAATCCCTCTCCATTGCGGCCAGCCGGGCTCAGGCGATGGAACAATCCGAGGTCCTTGTCCAAGGCAAACACCGACGCTGCATATCAACACCGCCAAACCAGCCCGGGTTAACGCATGACCATTGAACCCCAATTCTGCAATTGTGAACTGCCACCGTTTCATAACATGTGCAACAGACCATTCATTCCGCCCACGCAAAACGCCTCAAAGAATGCTGAACAATCACAATCTGTCGAGCAGATTCGATCCCGAACAAGCCCAACTGCACGCCTGCAGCCAGAACATCGAGCCAGTAACAAACAGTGAGCCTGTCACTCTGTCGTCACTTTGTCCCATGTTCGGTTTGAATGCGCCCGCCTCGGAGCCGATGTGAAGCGACGCACTTCGTTTGCCACGGCTTTTGTTTGCCGGGGAAGGCATCGGCCGCGAATCGGCCACATTTTGGCGAAGCTGGCGAAGCACCGAGATGGCCGATCACCCGTTGCGCATTATGGCACCGCGTGCCCGGCCGGTCCGATGCGAAGCCCCGCCAACTCATGGCTGTTGACTACACAGAGACCGAAACCCTCTGGATGAAGACCCTGATGAATTACGACATCCGCGTGAACAACGTCCGGCTCTGTCCCACGACCACCCGGACTGGCAGACTGCCAACAGCGCCAACCGTAATCGCCGGCACCGCCGCCGCCCCATGGGATTGGTCCTCAGTGATCACAAACATGATCGGCAGTTATTCCATCAACGGATGGCTGTACTACTACGACACCAGCAACCCAAATGGCGTGAGCCGGTGGGTCGATCCCAGCCAACGCCCAAAGTTCTTTCAGCGAGAGACAGCCGTTGTTTCACCGTCCACGACGCCCTATTTCATGGACGCTTTGTGGCCCGACACATGGCCTTTGAAGGAAGACTTACCGCCATCGGACCTGTACCAAGGCGATTCCCTGACCAGTCTTGGCCGCATTTGTCTGAGCCGACATCCTCTTATGCGTTTCAAGGCAAAGTCGGGCCAGCCCCTGCCCAGTGCAATCAACATGAGCTACGCAGACGGCCATGCCGGAAAACTCAGGCTCCAAGACATCAAGAACGTCACCTGGCACGTGGGCTACGAGCCAATCAACGACCCATGGCGGACCCGGTAGCCCCATTCCGCAGCGCGTTTTCTGCCCGAATGTCACTCCTGTCCGAGCTCGATCGTTTTCTTTGGCCCCCACCTGCAATCACGTCGCTCCCGACGGAGTTCAATGGCACGACTGCCCGGTCTTCTTGCATCTCAAACATCCTCCCCCAACTCATTTTTCTCCCACCCGTTTTTTGCCAATGATCTTTCTGCCAACGATCTTTCTGCCAATCCCAAACACTCGATCGACATTCTGATTTGGAAGTTGTCCCAGCCCGTGACTTTCACCAGCCAACCGGCCACACACACCCAACGCTTCATCCCAAGGAGGACGTCGCATGGACCTACTTGCAGCGCGAAAAGTCGCAATCGTCCACTTCCCAACACAGCCTGTCCGGCGCAAGAACCCGCCTGAATCATTTGCTCGGTTGCGGCTGTGCGGCTTTTCGTGGCAGTATCTTGTCCAAATCAACACATGAACCAGCCCGTCGGAAGAATCAGCAACAGAACCCCGAGGCGGCCAAACCTGTGCGGCGCGGTGACCGCATGGCTGTTGCTTTGTTTGTGGTGCACGATCCCTTCTGTCTATGGTGCCACAGTGCAGCCGCGCTATTACGCGCATCCTGCAGTGCATGACCGATATGGCGTTATTGCACCGTGGTACCGCGGCCTCAACGGCTAGGTGGATTTCCGCGTGCGTGTGGCTGCAGAAACACTCAAGCGTTATCCATGGACCACGCGCACGAATGCAATCGCCGAGTACCCGGCCTACGTGTTCAGCGGCTTCCGCAACACGACCACGCCCTACCACATCGTCGAGACGTGGGAGTGGAACCCGGTGACTAACACCTGGACGCAGAAGGGCAACTTCCC
>JARYMD010000144.1 GCA_029907285.1 Verrucomicrobiota bacterium
GAAATGGCGCCGGTGATGGCTGGGAGAGCCTTGACGAGCTGCCGTTGCGAAACGGTTTCGATCAGCACGCGCCGTTCCGCTCCTGTTGACTTCGAGAGACGGGCGATGATTTCGTTGTCCACATCCGCTGACCCCATTTTTGCGAGCGTGCTCTTGGCCGCTTTTGCGAGGTTGGCATCGGGTCCGGCGGCCAGCAACAGCAAATCCGACACGCACGAAACGTCGCCAATGTTCTCTAGAATGCCGAGCGCGGCAAGTTGGAGTTCTTTTGAGCCGGTGCGCGCAGCGTCACGGACCGCGGGCAGCACCGCGGAATCATTGCGGTCGCCGATCGCCATCAACAACAGCGGTTGACGGGCTGGTTCGAGTTGTTTCATCGCGGCTGCAAGGGCCGCAGTCACAGCGCGGCCTTCCAGTTCACGAGCGACGCGGAGGCCCACGGCAACCATTGTCTTGTCCGGCGACTTGAGCTGGTCGAGCAAGAGCGGCACGCCTGCTTCCCCGCGGGCGAGAATGGCGCCGCGAATTGCCTCCGCGACGCGTTGTTTGGGAACGTCCGATTTGCGGACGAAATCATACAGGTCCATCGCCTCGGATTTCTTGCCGGATGCAAGGAACTGTTCTGCGGCGCGAACGAGACCTTCAGCGACTGCCGACTTCACCCCCGGCTGTGCGGCGGCCATCGCCGACTTCAATGCACTGGCGGCATCGGAGCCTCCTATCTGGCCGAGAGCTGCCGCAGCCGCGGAGGCCACATCGGCATCTGCATGTTTCAAATGCGCAACAAGCGCGGGGACAGCGCCGGCATCGCGCCTTCTGCCAATCGAGTTGATCGCGCCGACGAGCAGCTTGCCGTTCAACCCGGCCAGGGCATCACGAAGCGCCTTGTCCGCTGATGGGTCGGGTATCACTTCCAGCGCGATTCTGGCCCATGAAGCGAGCTCCGGGTTCCCCAGCAGAGAAGCCAGGGCAGGTACAGATTTGCTCGACCCATAAATCGCCAGTTGTTTGCAAGCCACGGCTTTCTCCTGGGGCGGCGCACTGGAGGACTGCAAGACGGCGAGGAACTTTTCTTCTTTCGCTGAGGCATTTTCTGCAGCTCTTGCGTGCTCCGGCAACAGCAACAACGCAAAACCAGCCAGCATCGCAATCGACAAAGCGAAGCAACCAATGCCCGACCGAAATGAATTCTTTGTTTGCATATGATGTGTGAGCATAGCCTTCATTTAGTGATTTGATTTGAGTGCGGGGCTTCAGACACGCCATGGTTCGCGCAACGCTTCAGAACGGAGCCGATTGGCCTCGTCGTCGCCTGGGAATTCATGTTTGACAGGGTCATAAACCACCTTTCTGCCCAGGAACAGTGCGATGTTGGCCGCATGACATGTTATGTGGGAATTGCAGGCAACGTCGGCGTTGGCCCGCGTTTGGCCTCTGGATTTGACACAATCAAGAAAATTCCGGACGTGAAAGTCAGCCGGGTACCCGGAAATCTTCGGGCCTTTCCCTGTCAGAAGCACGGGGTCGCTCGCCACGATGTCCCCATTATCCGCCGTTTCGACCCAGCCGGAATCGCCTTCGAATCTTACCGGGCATGAGCCAAGCGGCAGCCAGCCGTCATTGCGCATGACGAGCCTGACGCCATTGGCGTATTTCGCATGCAACTGTCCGTTCTTTGGTTCGTATTCAACCGCAGAAGTGTTGTCCGCGTCGTTTGCCCACTGGCAAAGATCAACGCAATGCGAACCCCATTCCAGACACCCGCCGCCGACCATCCCGCCACCCTTCTCAAAGTTGAAACCGTCGAGCAAGCGCCTGTTGAACGGCCGCCACGCCGCAGGACCAAGGTAAAGGTCCCAATCAACTTCCTCTTTGTCCGGCTCAGGTTCGGCAGGCGCCCATCCGCTCATCTTTGGATCGAGTCCGCCCGGATGGGCGTGAAGCGTTTGCAATTTGCCCAACCTGCCGCGCCGTGCCAGCTCGATCGCAAACGCGAAGTTCGGCAGGCTGCGGCGCTGTGTGCCGGCCTGGAAAACACGGCCGGTGTGGCGGAAGGTTTCCGCCAGGGCAAGGCTTTCAAAAATCGTTTTAGTGCACGGTTTCTCGCAATAGACATCCTTGCCGGCCTTGGCTGCCAGCATCGATGCGGTGGCATGCCAGTTCGGGCCGGTTGCGATGAGCACAGCGTCGATATCGGGTCTGGCCAGCAATTCGCGAAAATCGCGGTAGGTAACGCAGTCCTGATTCCCATACCTGCTGTCAGCCATTTGCTTGACCGCCTTGCGGCGCGCAGCTTTGACATCGGCCACTGCCACAAATTGAACGTCGGGTTCGTGAAGGAAACAGCCAAGCACGTAACTGCCTCGATTGCCAATGCCAATGCCGCCGAGGACAATACGCTCGCTTGGCGCGATTGCGCCGGCCCGTCCAAGAACCGTCCCTGGAACGATCTGGGCTGCGAAAAGAAATGCTCCTGCTCGAACAGTTGTCTTTAGGAACCGTCTCCGGTCAAATCCAATGCTTGTCATTGTGGTATTTCCCCGAACATTCGATTGCCTGCGTGTGGGACGCAGCAATCCCTTGTTGCCATTTTCTTGTGCTGACATTGCGGGCTTTGATAATCACGCTCTTTGCCGCTGGGGTCAAGCCCCCGCACTGCGTAAGAGTTAAGACCATGAATAACTGCGCCAAACAAAAGCCCAGCAGACCTGAGTTTTGGTGTTTCGGTGTTCGAGAGACCGATTCGTTTCTCTGCTGTTCACCATCAAGCAAGCGCTTTCCAACAGGTGGAGGCCGATCCGCCTTCCGCCCCCTGTCTCCTGTCCCCTCTCCACTGAGCCCGGATTCAAGTCCCCCATCTCAGGTCTATGGTCTTTCGTCTTTGGTCCTCGGTCCCCTGCGGGCTTGTACTGTAATCGAGAGCTGCTTAAATGTGGCGCATGAAAAGGTCACTCGGAGCAAAAACCATCGTGTATCCGGCCCCCGTGTTTGTAGTCGGGACGTATGATTCAAGAGGCAAGGCAAACGTGATGACAGCCTCGTGGGCGGGTCTGTGCTGTTCGCGACCGCCGTGTGTCGCCGTGGCGTTGCGAAAAGCCACCAGCACTTACGCCAACATTGTTCAACGCCAAGCTTTCACGGTTTCAATCCCGTCGGAGAAGTATCTCAAGCACACCGACTATTTCGGTCTTGTTTCCGGGCGCGACGTTGACAAGTTCGCAGCTACAGGCCTGACGCCTGCGAGAAGCGAGATCGTCGATGCGCCGTATGTCGCTGAATTCCCTTTGGTGCTCGAATGCCGCCTCTTCAAGACCATTGAACTGGGTCTGCACACGCAATTCATAGGCGAGATCATGGATGTGAAGGCTGATGAAGACGTGATTGGTCTTGATGGATTGGACATGGCCAAGGTCCAGCCTTTTGTCTTTGCGCCTGACACACAGTTCTACTACGGGATTGGGGCCTTTGCCGGCCGCGCGTTCGACGCCGGACGAGAGCTCATCCGATAGATTCGGGCCAATTACTCGTGGCATGACCATGCACGGCAGACCGCATCAAGGGCCCCTCCTACGAAAGCGAAAACAGGCAGGTAAATCAAGGGAGGCGAATCAAACCGTGCGAACATCACGGCAGAGTACTCATTCGCCTGTTCTTATTGGCCTGCCATCTCTTGGTGCGTCGGAGCGCACCGCTCGGTTCAGCAAGGCGAACGGCTTTTAGCCCGCATATTTCCCAGCCCGGCACAGCCGGAACCAAAGTTGCCCGGCGTGCAGGCGAAGCCATTCGCATGGCCAACCCGCGACGCCGTTGAACGTTGTGAGTTGAACGTTGCACGTTGAACGTTCCTGTCAGTTGACCGACCTGGTCGTCTGTTGGCCAGAGCCAAGGCCCGTAGGGCCGACATATTTGTAGTGGGGGCAGACCGCACACCAGACAAGCTCCGTACGAGCGGCATCGCACTCAAAGCGCATGCACAAACCGTTTGGTTGCGTTGCCGGGTCGGCGGCGGGTTTGATGCCGCCCCTCCGGGGCTGGTTGTGAACTGCCCGGAACAAAGTGCCTGGCACTCTATTTGGGTCCCCAGGCCCGTAGGGCCGGCATATTTGTAGGCGGGGCAGACCGCACACCAGACAAGCTCCGTACGAGCGGCATCGCACTCAACGCGCACGCACAAACCGGTTGGTTGCGTTGCCGGGTCGGCAACGGGTTTGATGCCGCCCCTCCCAGGGCTTATGAGCTTGTTGGGTGTCGGCTTGCTACAAAGACGCCGCCCCGCCGGGGCTGGATGTGAACTGCCCGGGGACATAGTGTGTCTGTCACCCTATTGCTTGAACGCTGCGGTGTTGAGGGCTTCGCTGTTGAGCGCTGTGAGTTGAACGTTGGACGTTGAGCGTTCCGATCGGTTCACCGAATGGGACGTCTGTTTGGAAACGTTCAACGTGCAACGCGCAACGTACAACGTACAAAGGTGTTGCTGGACAGTGAGTGCTGATTTTCAAAGCCGCCTGAAGTCGGGACTCTGACGGCTGCGGGCGTCGCATCGCCCAAAGTGCGGGACAACCGAGCGCTGTAAGAGTTCGGCGTTTACGCGGAAATGAAACACTGTCTGTCACAGGTTCGCAGCCGACTGAGGCGGGTGATGGAGCAGCTCTCGGAAACGAAAGAGGCCGGCACATGGCCGGCCTCTGATTGTTTTTTTTGAAAGGATGGGATTGACGGATCAATAATCCATGTCACCCATGCCGCCGTGACCGCCGCCCTGCTGCTTCTCCTTCTTCTCCGGTATCT
Source organism: Verrucomicrobiota bacterium (assembly GCA_029907285.1). Taxonomy (GTDB): domain Bacteria; phylum Verrucomicrobiota; class Verrucomicrobiia; order Limisphaerales; family J093; genus JAAYVR01. The sequence goes on from JARYMD010000144.1 coordinate 4,789, forward strand.
CGGTGATGAGGCACTCGGTGGTCAGGAGCAGACCGGCGATTGACGCCGCGTTCTGAAGAGCTGTTCTCGCCACCTTGGTGGGATCGACGATGCCAGCCTTCACGAGGTCGGTGTACTCGCCCTTGGCGACGTCGTAGCCCTCGTTGCCTTTTCGGCGTTTGACTTCCTCGACCACAATCGAGCCTTCGACGCCGGCGTTGTTGGCCAGCTCACGGGTCGGATACTCGATGGCGCGTTTGACGATGTCAATGCCAATTCTCTCATCATCGTTGGCAGGTTCGACAGCGCTGATCGCGTTAAGGCAACGGAGGAGCGCCACGCCACCGCCGGGGACAATGCCTTCCTCGACAGCAGCGCGGGTTGCGTGGAGGGCGTCCTCGACGCGTGCTTTCTTCTCTTTCATTTCGGTCTCGGTTGCGGCGCCGACGTTGATCACAGCAACACCACCGGCGAGCTTGGCGAGGCGCTCTTGGAGCTTCTCGCGGTCGTAGTCGGAGGTGGTTTCCTCGATCTGACGGCGGATTTGGTTGATCCGGCCCTGGATTTCGGAGGGTTTGCCGCCGCCTTCGACGATTGTGGTGTTCTCCTTGTCAACGACAACGCTCTTGGCCTTGCCGAGGTCCTCGATCTGGACGTTCTCGAGCTTGATGCCGAGGTCCTCAGTGATGCACTTGCCACCGGTGAGGATGGCGATGTCCTCGAGCATGGCTTTACGGCGATCGCCGAAGCCGGGGGCTTTGACGGCGCAGCACTGGAGAGTGCCGCGCAGTTTGTTAACCACCAACGTCGCAAGCGCTTCGCCTTCGACTTCCTCGGCTATGATAAGCAGCGGTTTGCCGAGCTTGGCGATTTTCTCCAGCAGGGGCAGGATGTCCTTGATGCTGCTGATCTTCTTTTCATAGACCAGGATGTAAGGTTCCTCGAGCTTGCACTCCATCGTCTCGCCATTGGTGATGAAGTATGGCGAGAGATAGCCCTTGTCGAACTGCATGCCTTCGACAACCTCGAGAGTGGTTTCGATTGATTTGGCTTCCTCGACGGTGATGGTGCCATCCTTGCCAACCTTGTCCATTGCATCGGCGATGATTTCGCCGATGGTGGTATCCCAGTTGGCAGAGACAGTGGCGACCTGCTTGATTTCCTCCTTGTCCTTGACCTTCTTGGAGATCTTGGCGAGGTGCGCCACGGCGGCATCGACGGCCTTCGTGATGCCGCGTTGGATGCCGATTGGGTTGGCGCCGGAGGTGACGTACTTTAGGCCTTCGCGATAGATTGCTTCGGCCAGAACGGTAGCGGTAGTGGTGCCGTCACCAGCAGCGTCGCTGGTCTTGCTGGCCACTTCGCGCACCATCTGCGCGCCCATGTTTTCGAACGGGTCTTCCAGTTCGATTTCCTTGGCAACGGTGACACCGTCCTTGGTGACCGTTGGCGAACCGAACTTCTTGTCCAGAACAACGTTTCGGCCTTTTGGACCGAGCGTTGCGGACACGGCTTTGGATAGTTTTGTTATGCCTCGAAGGACCGCCTGACGGGCGGCTTCATTGAACAACAATTGTTTTGCTGGCATACGACTGACTCAGTTCTTTCTGGTTTTGTTTAAGACGTGCACGGGGTTACTCGGTGATGATTGCAAGGATGTCATCGCTGTTGAGCAGCTTGTACTCCTTGCCTTCGATCTTCACTTCGGTGCCTCCGTACTTGCTGATCAGCACGCGGTCACCGACCTTGACTTCAAACGGCACTTTCTTGCCGTCTTCGTCAGTCTTGCCGGTTCCCAACGCGCGTACAACGCCCTCTTGCGGTTTTTCCTTGGCAGTGTCGGGTATAATGATACCGCCTTTCTTGACTTCTTTCTCCTCGACCGGTTCAACCAGAACGCGGTCGCCGAGAGGTTTAAGGTTCAGTGCCATATCTTCGTACTTCTTGCTTGCTTCAGTTGAGTTTGATTCTTGAATCAAATCCCGCGGCACTCGCGCGCGGGAAAAGCCTTGTTCAAAACGCTCGTTTCTCTAGTTCTTCTTCTCATCAACGACTTCGGCGTCGATGATCGGGCCTTCGCCCTTGCCGCCTGATTCGCTGCTGCGGGACTCGCCGCTTGCGCCCGTGCCAGCGCCGCCTGCGGCCTTGCCCGCCCTGGCTCTCTCGGCTGCTGCACGGTACAGTTCGGCCGACACGGCTTGCCACGCCTCGTTCAGGCGTTCGGTGGCCGATCTGATCGCAGCGGCGTCGTTCCCGTTTAGCGCGTCTTTGACGGCTTTCACGGCGTCCTCGATCCGGGCCCGGTCGCCGCTGGAAATCTTGTCCTTGTTTTCACGCAGCATTTTTTCGGACCTGTAAACTGCGTTGTCTGCTTCGTTGCGGGCTTCGGCCTGTTCGCGGCGCTGTCTGTCCTCTTCAGCATGTATTTCGGCCTCTTTGCGCATGCGCTCGATTTCTTCCTTGGTAAGCCCGCTGCTGGCAGTAATCGTGATTTTCTGTTCCTTGCCTGTGCCGAGGTCTTTTGCGCTCACATTGAGAATGCCATTGGCGTCGATATCGAACGTGACCTCGATTTGCGGCACGCCGCGCGGAGCGGGTGGTATGTCGGTGAGGTGGAATTTCCCGATGGTTTTGTTGTCGCGCGCCATTGGCCTTTCACCCTGGAGCACGTGAATCTCCACCGCAGGCTGGTTGTCGGAAGCGGTCGAGAAAATCTCCGATTTGCGGGTTGGAATTGTCGTGTTGCGCTCGATCAAACGCGTGAACACGCCTCCGAGGGTTTCAATTCCCAGCGACAGCGGAGTCACGTCAAGCAAAAGCACATCTTTAACTTCGCCTTTGAGCACGCCGCCCTGTATCGCCGCGCCAACAGCCACAACTTCATCGGGGTTGACGCCCTGATGCGGCTGTTTGTTGACCAGCGATCTGGCGGTCTCGACAACCCTCGGCATGCGGGTCATCCCGCCCACAAGCACCAGTTCGTCAATTTGATCGGCAGTCAGCCCTGCATCCCTGAGGCAGTTCTTAACCGGGACCACCGTGCGCTCGAACAGGTCGTCGCACAACTGTTCAAGTTTGGCCCGCGTGAGCTTCATGCAGATGTGTTTTGGGCCGCTGGCATCTGCAGTGATGAATGGCAGATTGATCTCGTACTCTTGAGCGCTGGAGAGGGAAATCTTGGCTTTCTCGGCCTCTTCTTTGATGCGCTGCACGGCGTCCGGCTGTTTCCGGAGGTCGATCCCGTGCTCGCGCCGGAACTCATCGATGATCCAGTCCATTATTCTGGCGTCCCAGTCGTCACCGCCGAGGTGAGTGTCACCATTGGTGGCTTTGACTTCAAAAACGCCATCACCGATCTCGAGGATGGATATGTCGAACGTGCCGCCGCCAAGATCGTACACCGCTATCCGCTCATCCTTCTTCTTGTCCAAGCCGTAAGCAAGAGAAGCCGCGGTCGGCTCGTTGATGATTCGGAGAACCTCCAAGCCGGCTATTCGTCCGGCGTCCTTGGTTGCCTGGCGCTGAGAATCATTGAAATAAGCCGGAACAGTGATGACAGCCTGGGTGATCTTTTCCCTCAAACGCAGCTCGGCATCGGCTTTCAGCTTCGCCAAAATCATCGCAGAAATCTCCGGCGGGCTGAATTGCTTTGGACGACCGTCCACCTCGACTTCGACCCATGCATCGCCGTTGGGAGCGCGAACAACCTTGTATGGCACGCGCTTGATTTCTTCTGTCACTTCGTCGTACTTGCGCCCCATGAAACGCTTGATCGAGTAAATCGTGTTGCGCGAGTTTGTGACAGCCTGGCGTTTGGCGGCTTCACCCACCAACCGTTCGCCGGACTTTGTGAATGCGACGACCGACGGCGTGGTGCGTTTCCCTTCCGAATTCTCCAAAACGACAGGTTCGCCGCCTTCCATGACGGCCATGCACGAGTTAGTTGTGCCCAAATCGATGCCTAATACTTTTGCCATAGTCCCAGCGAAAATCCTGATCACAAATGAGCAGCACTGATGCCGAATATCGAGTCTTACGGCTAATTATTTTGTTATAAAACCTTTACACTCATAATCACCCCTTGCGCGCCAAGGGCTAAAGTGCGTCAAAAGCGACATTTTGTCACATTTTGTGTGACCGCGGGTGTTCCGGTGGCACAGTTAGCTGCTGTCGGTTGGAGTGCCGTGCGTGCAACAATGTGCCTGGCACTCTATTTGGCCCCACACCCGAACAACGTGCCTGTCACTCTATTTGCGTCCCTGTTGGATGTGCGTGGGCGGGAGGCGGCATGTACTGAATCAATTCATGTGTCGGCGCATTCGGTTGCGGCTTCGCCGCGCTGAATCTTTTGGCGCGGGATTGTTGTCTTTCGAGCCGGGTTCTTGACATTGGTCAAAGAAACATTTTGACCGAAGTGCAATTCTGGGCTGGCAATTGGCGTCATCCATCGGGAATATGACGCTTGAGTTGAGTCAGTTGAACCAGTAGAGCAACAGTACGAGGAACCAAATTATGTTTTGTTATCAGTGTGAGCAGACGGCGAAAGGGACGGGATGCACCGACATTGGAGTGTGCGGCAAGGACGATGTCACAGCAGATTTGCAGGACCTTTTGTTGCATGCAACCAAAGGCATATCCCAATACGCGCATCGGGCCAGAGCGCTCGGCAGTGTGGACGCGGAAGTTGACAGGTTCGTGACTGACGCGCTTTTCACCACTGTGACGAACGTGAGCTTTGATCCTGAGAGGCTTTCGAGGATGATCCAGCATGCTGTGGATATCCGCGGGCGCGCCAGAGCTCTTTATGAATCTGCGTGCCGCACATCGGGAAAGCCTGTCGAAGCGCTCAGGGGACCGGCCACGTGGGCACCCGCAACGGACACCGCCGGGCTCATCGAGCAGAGCAAGGCAGTGTCGATACTGTCGCGGCGGCGTGAGTTGGGGGCTGACGTGACAGGGCTTCAGGAACTGTTGACCTACGGCGTCAAAGGAACTGCAGCGTATGCCTATCATGCTGCCGAGCTTGGCGGGGACATGGATTTTGCGTTTGGCTTTTTCCATGAGGTGTTGGATGCACTGACAAGGGGGGATTTGTCACAGAACGATCTTTTGGGACTTTGTCTGAAGTGCGGCGAAGTGAACCTGAAAGTGATGGAACAATTGGATGCGGTGCATACAACCACTTATGGCCATCCTGTTCCAACGCGGGTTCGTGTCGAGCCTGTCACCGGCAAAGCCATTGCGGTCTCGGGGCACGATTTGAAAGATCTCGAAGAACTTTTGAGGCAGACGGCCGGCAAG
>JARYMD010000145.1 GCA_029907285.1 Verrucomicrobiota bacterium
ATGGCTTCGCCTGCACGCGGCGGCCAGAGTCCGGCCTTTGGGCGGACCTGAATTGAGCACTAATTGAGCAGCAATGGCTTTGACCGTTGACCGTTGAGCGTTGTACGTTGAGCGTTCCCAGACTGACGACCGGCGGGTCAACCGAAAGGAACGCTCAACGTCCAACTTTCAACAGCGCAGCGCTCATCGATGGTCGCAGGTACCGGGTCACTGCCCGCCAGGCAACTTTGGTTCCAGCTACGCCGGGCTGGGAAATATGCGGGCTCTTGGAAACCCGCGCCAAACCTAACAAATGGTTATTCTTCTACAGTGTTGTCAGTGGTCGCGTTGCCGAAATCGGCTCTGACGGGAAGCACGGTGTGCAGCATGGAGGTTTGGATTCTCTCGTCTGGGCGCGGGTTTCTCAACGGGGTGAAGGCACCGGTAAATCCGAGGGGGTGGCCGGTGAGATTTCCGGGTTAGAGGTGGCAGAAGAATGGGTGAAAAAAATGAGCTCGGGGTGGATGTTTGGCCCGGAGATGTCATCGGAATGAAGCTTTGGGTGTCTTGGGTCGGTCAGGCGGTGAGATTTTTCCGGGCTGGTCGGTCTGAGGTTGGGCCTCGCTAACCAGTATTCAACATTCCTCAACAACCTCGAGTCCGAGCAGCCGACCCAAATGCCGGATTCGGCGTACGTGATCACCGTAGTAAGCCACCCTGTGCAATGAAGCGTAATAGTCGGTGGCGCTGTCCCCGAGTGCGCCGCCGCCCCAATTGTCGAGCAGTTTTTCGGCATTGCTGACTTCGGCAACCAATTCGGTTCTGCAACCACGTTCCCGGCCTTTGGGGACTCGCGGGGCTTCGACGGTTTTTCCCTTGAAAACCAACAACGTTTTCAGGTGCACGAGCTTGGTAAACGTGACTGTTTGTCCAGGCCGATAATGCACTTCCGGGACGGCCCCGCCGCGGACTTCGGCGTGCCGGCGCAGCAAGTAAGGGGCAGCAGGGCTTTGCGGCCCTCCCATTTTTCTCGGGGCCGAGCAATGCGACAGATAGAACTGGTTTTTTGAGACATCCACGCTCCCGGCGTTTCCGAGGAACCCGGGCTGATTGAGGGCATGTTGCATGATCAACATTGTGAGCAGGCAATCCATGTCGCCATCGCAGGCAGCCGGAATGCCGTTGTCGTTCAACCGCATGAATCCCAAACACGGGAATCCGCGTCGCAGCCAACCCATGCAAGTACCGACGCACAGGCCACAAGCGCGGTTTTCCTCGAGCAGTTTCTCGAGGGTGAAACTGGCACGGGCCGCCTTGACAACATCCTCGCGGGCGGGCTCGACGATTTGTTCTGCTTCGCGCATCCACTCGTCAGCGCGTTTTTCAGCAGCATCGGAATCAACCGTCGCCATTACCGCGTCGTATCGTCCGTCGGCGATCGGGACCATTTCGACCCCGAGTCGCTCTTTGACTGCGGCAGGGTCATGGGATGCAGGTGTGCCTTTGAATGGTGGGGACGCAAGAACCCGGCTGTTGCGGAGGAGCGGAATCACGCGCAACAGGCGCACGGCTTCTTCGAGGTCGTTGTAATCGGTGGTATTGAACGACGTTATGCGGTGTCCCTGTTCGCGCCACGGTTTTACAAGACACCAATCGTGCCCGCCAATGACAGGCAAATGGAACACGGCAACCGGCCGTTGGTGGGCGAAAATGGTCGGCATAACCCCGCTGGCCAATCCAAATATGTCCGAACTGATCGCCAGTACGGGCGTGTCGGGGCCGGACCTCTCGAGTAATTGCGCAGTTTCATTGGCATTGCTTGCCCGCCCGATGACGAATTCAACGTTGCCGAGGTTTTTCTCGGCTTCAGCGAGCTTTTGAGTGGCCAGCGCAACCTCATTTTCCGAAAGGGACCAGCTCCTGTCGGGGGCGCTTCCGGCGAAAATCACGCAGATTCTTGTTCTCGAAGCCGGCTTGGACGAATCCGGTCCGGGCAATGACGCTGGCGACGCAACCTGAGCCAGCACCGATCCCGATGCCAACGCAGCTCCGCCGACGGCAGCGGTGCTCAAGAAATGCCGGCGAGTGCATTCAATACACATGCAAGTGTCCTCCGCAAACTGCACAAGGTTTTACTGTGACGGAAACCGGCCCAGGTCGCTCGGCGGCTCGCAGAACGTGGCGTTTCCATTGAGATCACGTCTGCATTGTTGGCGGATGGCTGCTGACCCGCAAGCAATATGTGGGGCCAATCCAAAACAAGGACCCACACGTTGGCCTGTGTTTTGCAGTGGCAACCTGCACGTGGAAAGCGGCTTGCACAGCAGTGTCAGCGCTGACTGCACAGATTGAGCTGTGGATCAACAACGAGCCTGTCACAATATCTTCGTCCGTGGCCTCATAGATTCCGGCAGTCGCGAATTGAGCCGAAGATATTCTGTGCGGCCATTTCGGAACATCGTGCCTGGCACTCTTTCACCGTAAACGCTCGGGAAACACACTCAGAGCGCCATTCCGGTGAGATTTCCAGGCTAACTAACTCGCAGGCGCGTTGTCATCTGTGGGACCAGTGAAAATGCAGCGCAGCTCCGGACGAGCCAATATCGATGCTGTTATGGCGAGATGAGCCGCGTAGTAGGTGGGAAGGATCAAGAAGTTGAACCTGCGATAATGCAAGAACTCGCCAAATGAGATGAGCGTGTCTGAAAACACGATGAGCGCAATTCCAGCGACGTACAGCCATTTGACCGGCCGGGGTTGTTTCAAGCCAAGAGCCGCAGCAAGTCCAATGCACGAAACCAGCAGGTACAACAGCACAGCCGACCAAAGTGTCCGGCTCTCAATCGCCGGAGACAGCCCCAACACAAAATACGGGACGAACACGAACAGCATCGCCGCCAGGGCGCCAGTGTTGGTTCGTCCATGAGCAAGTGCGTATCGCAAGAACCCGAGGTGCGCTGCAAAGAAAGCAGCGATGCCGGCCTCGAAATAATGTGCATGCCCATTGCGACTCGACAAAAAGTAGTCACCGGCCATTGACATTGCGAAGGCCGCAACGACCCACCGCAATTGCAGTCGGGAAAGCCATGGTCCGCGGCACATGCATCCAAAGAGGATAATTGCGCACGAGCCGGCAACAGCCAGTTTGAATGGAATACGGCCGGTCCATAGCGCCATGGCCGCCGCAGTTGCGGGCAGAATTAGAAAAGCAAAGTTCCGCACGCACGGAGCGTAGCCCGGACTGGAGATTGCCGTCGAGGAGCAAGAACCGAGTTGTATTGGATTCTGGTAGCCTAAACCAAGAATTCTGTCGTGCGCCGTATTAGTCTGAAACAATGCATTTTCTCTTTACTTGGGAGCGTGAAAGTCACAGGATGCTGAAACTATGCTCGGGCAGGTGCTGTGGGGCCGAAGTCCAATTTGCACACGACGTTTCTATACGTGGAGTCCGAGCCAGATACCGGCGTGGACCATTCAAGTAAGGCGTTGACAACGCACGACAGAATTCCGGCCGGCCGAAAGATTCGATTTGATCGAAGTCTCGGCTGCCCGCAAAAACAAGAATCGCAAGAGCGGATCGGCGGGCAACCTCGCCAGCAAAAGACATAACAAAATAAGGAGTCCAACCATGGCAGGTAAGGCACGCAGAACCACGCATCGGAGCAGTAAGGGAACCAAGTTGTACGCAGTCAGAGATAAGAAGGGGCGTTTTAAGGATATCCAAACTTACAAACGCGCCCACAGAGCCGACCTCGCCCGGAAGAGCAAGGCCGAGACCAAAAGCGAATAACGGCGCTGCACGGTCACAGGACCGTTTGCTTCCGATCCGGCAGGTGCGCCCAAGTTTCTGGCGCCCAAGCGGCTGACATTGGCCGCATACGGCTTCTTTTGCTGCGGAGCACAGGTAGGATTTAGCCTTTCGGCAGAACGAAAGGTTGAGACAGCTCTTGTGGAGACAGCAGACGAACTGACGCACAGAGAGGCGTTGTAGGTTGTCGTTCCTTGGCTCAATGTGTGATTACGAAAAACTCGGTGTGTTCTACCTTGGTCGGCACTATGATCCGATCGAGCGGAGGAGATTGGATGAGCCAGTGCTTTACGATTCGAGGCACCTGCTCACCCATGCGTTGGTCATAGGGATGACCGGCAGTGGAAAAACCGGCCTTTGCTTCGGCATAATCGAGGAAGCCGCCATCGACGGGATACCGTCGATTCTCGTCGATCCGAAGGGCGATTTGGGGAACCTGTTGCTGACCTTTCCAGATTTGCGCCCGGAAGATTTTGCGCCATGGATAAACGAAGAGGATGCAAGAAGGAGAGGCGTGTCTGTGGCGGAGTTTGCAGCTGAACAGGCTGATCTGTGGCGCAAGGGCTTGGCTGCTTGGGGCCAAAATGGTGACCGAATCAGGCGGTTGCGGTCGTCAGCCGACTTTGCCATCTATACCCCCGGAAGCGGTTCGGGCCGACCTTTATCCATTCTCAAGTCATTTGCTGTCCCGCCGGTCGAGATCATGGAGGACATTGGACTTCTCCGTGAACGCGTCAGTTCAACCGTGGTCAGCTTGCTTGGACTGGCGGGCATAGACGCGGACCCTGTGAAGAGCCGGGAAAGCGTGCTACTGGCGAACATTCTTCAACATTCTTGGAAGCGGGGACAGGACATGGACATTGCTGGGTTGATTCAGGAAGTCCAGAGACCTTCGTTGCAACGCATCGGCGTTATTGATGTGGAGGCGCTTTATCCGGCAAACGAGAGATTCGAACTGGCGATACGTCTGAACAACCTGCTTGCGGCTCCTGGATTCGAAGTGTGGGCGCAAGGAGAACCCCTTGACGTTGGGCGGTTGCTGTACACCGACAGCGGCAAACCGCGTGTTGCCATTCTGTCGATCGCGCATTTGGGGGACGCTGAGAGGATGTTTTTTGTCACGTTGCTGCTCAACGAGGTTTTGGGGTGGATGCGACGTCAATCCGGAACCACAAGCCTCAGGGCACTAATGTACATGGACGAGATTTTCGGCTACTTTCCGCCGGTTGCGGCTCCTCCGTCGAAACAACCTTTGCTGACGTTGCTGAAGCAGGCGCGTGCGTACGGCTTGGGGATCGTTCTTGCGACACAGAACCCTTCGGATTTGGACTACAAGGGGCTGTCAAACATCGGGACCTGGTTTATAGGGCGCCTGCAAACAGATCGCGACAAGGCCCGTTTGTTGGAAGGGCTCGAAGGCGCTGCAGCAGGCCGCGGCGCAGGTCTGGACCGTGTTTCTGTTGAAAGAATCATCAGCGGGCTTGGCAGCAGGGTTTTTATGCTGCACGACGTTCAGGAGGAGGGACCGCAGATATTTGAATCACGCTGGGCGCTGTCCTATTTGCGTGGTCCTCTGTCCTTGGCTCAAGTCAAATCGCTTGTGCAGGTGCGACCCTTGGCGCCTGCTGCGCCGCGTGTGGAAAGTGCCCGGGCCGTGGTTGCGGCGGCGCCACAACAGCTTGCCTCTGCTGCTGCTTCGCCCCGTCCGGTGCTGCCGCCCCAGGTGCCGCAATTCTTTGTGCCTGTGCGGTCAGCACCGATGGGTACCACTATTACTTATCAGCCGAGGCTGCTCGGTAATGCCCAGGTGCGCTATGCCGATGCAAGACTGAAAGTCGATTTGCTCCAGGACATCACCGTAATGACCGAGATCACGGACAGCGCCGTGCCGGTTGATTGGGCCGCTGCAGAAGAGCTTGCCATCACCACAAATCAACTCGAAAAGACGCCAATCGAAGGCGAATACGCCCCCTGCGCACCGGCGGCCAGTCAGGTTAAGAACTACTCCTCGTGGGCGAAGGATTTCGCCGTTTGGATTCAGAACAATCGCAGATTAAGCCTGCTTTGCTCGCCGTCGCTCAATCAATACTCAAAGCCCGGCGAGGACGAGCGGGATTTCAGGATTCGGCTTCAGCAGGTCTGGCGTGAAACCCGCGATGCCGCGGCACAAGAGCTGAGGAGAAAGTATGGCCCGAAAATCGCCTCTTTACAGGAACGTTTGAGGCGCGCTGAGGCCGCAAGAGAACGCGAGGCTGAACAGGCCAAACGCGCCAAAATGGATGCCGTAATCTCCCTTGGTTCAACTTTATTGGGCGCTTTTCTCGGACGCAGGACTGTGTCCACTGGCACAGTTGGCAAGGCCGCCACGACAATGCGCAGCGCGGGTCGTGTGATGGGACAGGCGGGTGACGTCAAACGGGCCGAGGAGACAGTGGAAGCAATCCAACAGCAACTTCGGGCCATTGAAGAACAGTTCCAATCCGAAGTTGAGTCAGTGATGAACAGTCCTAACCCGTTGACCGAGTCTTTGGATACGATCGTGCTCAGGCCCAACAAGTCGGACATCAGTGTGCGTTTGCTTGCGCTGGTTTGGTTGCCATTTGCGCGCGATAACACAGGTGCGCTGAAACCTGCGTATTGACTTTCGGGGGCTTGCATCCGACGGGATTCAACGCCGCTGCCGCATTACATGCAATCGGCTTGCAACACATTTCACTTCAATCTTTCGTCAAGCTCAGCCAGTCTGAGTCGCACGCAGACGATGTAGGGCGGTTCACCCGGTGTCCAATGCCCGTAAGTCACTGTCACGATTGTTCCGTCAGGCAGAACTTCCACGCCCGGGTACGCGCAGTCCCATGCGTTGTGATTGTCCATGAGCCGCACACGATACCGGCCTTCGCGGCCTGCCACGATGTCTTCGTAACGGCCAACCCACGCAACCCAGTCGCCCTTGGTCGGCGACTCCAATGCGGTGTCGCGAAAAGAAATGAACAATCTGCCGTCAGGCGCGTATTTCGCTGTGTGACGATCACCCGTGAGCGCGCCCGGCAGTTCGCGCGGGGCAGACCAGGTCTGCCCTTCATCATTGGAGAAGATCACATGGGAATTCCGAACGCGCTTGTTCTCCCGCAACAGAGCGGCGAGTTGTTTGCCATCAGGGGAGCGTATGATGCCCGGCTCACAAAGGTGAACATCGTTCCCATGCCAGATTTCGCGCGGGAACGACCATGTGAGTCCGCCGTCTTTCGAAAGGGTCTGATAAAGTCGAAAGACCACACGGTCGGACAGCTTGCCGTCTTTCGTGAAGTAGCGGCCGTCGTCGTGGAACATCGCCAAATAATGGCCTGGGCCAATCTTCAGCGGCACGACCGATCCCATGACGACAATGCCACCCCAATCGCCCACGGGCTGCAAAGGCGTCCAGGTCACGCCATCGTCCTCTGACACCGCCAGCCGCGCAGGGTAAAGGCCGGACCACACGATCAATCGTTTCCTGCCCTTGTCCTCCGCGACACGATGAATGGTGGGCGTCTCGAGGCTTGTGGCCCAGTTTTCCGGCACCGGCAACCGTTCGCTCCATGTGAGTCCGCCGTCGGTTGATCGTTTCAGCACGATGGCTCCTTTTCCGTGGCCTTTTGGGTAAACACAGAGGATGGTCGATCCGTCCTCGAGCAGGACAGTGCTGGGGTGCCCAAGATATTGCCCCGGCTCGCGGTCAACGATCACCTGCCGATTGGTTTCTGATGCAATGTCGATCAAGGGAATAGAATAACCGCGCAGCAATTGGGCCGAGGGTGATGGTTTGACAGTCTGAGGAAGGTTTGTCGGCGGCGCGCTGGGTGCGGCCGTGAGTTCAATAAAACTGCGCAGTTCACGGCTCATTTTGGTGTCGCCGCCCGTGGCAAGGTAAAACTGATTGCCGACAAGACCGGCGTCGATGTTTTCCTTCGATTCCCATTCGGCTCCCGATGCGGTAAACCTTGCGTGCGTGATTGGCTGCCACTGGCCGTCGGTTTTCCGAACCCACACATTGAAATAACGTGCGCGGCGGACCTCTTGCACACTGCGCCCATCGCGCCGGAAATCTTCGATAAAAGAGTAAAACCCGGCCAGCGGCCTGCCCCCTGTGCGAGTTCGGAATGTCACAAGATGTTTCCATGCATTCTGATTTGGGGACCAGAGATAACCTGCGTAGGCTGTCTTGTTGCTTTGCACGGTGGCGGCAACGCAGAACCTGTTTGTCTGACCGATTTGCCAATCGAAATCGGTCATGCATTGTCCGCCGGTGCCTTCGCCGCCGAACCGCCTGATGCGCACGCCATCGCCTTGGTGGAGCAATTCAACTCGATCCTCAGGATTGACTGCGTTGGGGTCATCTCCGCGCGTGGGGTCCCAAACCGAAAAGATCGCCACTTTGCGTCCGCTGCCGAGTTCCTGGATGCCGAAGTAACCGGTGTCCCAACCGCAAGCCATGAAATAACTGCCGCCGGTGGATTTATCCACTGCCATTTCCACATAGAAAACATCCGCTGGCGCGGCCTGATAACCAAGATGAACAGACCGTGCCGCACGGTACTCACCGGCTTTTGATCCGGGTACCGTCGCGGTTGCAAGGACGCAGAAACTCACGCCAAACACGATGGAGTGCAACGAAGCAATGACCGGCTTTAACAGAAGTCGTTTGTGCATACGGAGAGATTCTTGCCGGTGAGCCGCATTTTGAAAGGATTTGTTTTTGTCTTTCCAACCGTTGACATGCAGGGTGGGGCTCGCTGTCCCAGCGAGCCGGAATCGGGGTGTATGCAACAAAGACAAAGTGCCTGGCACTTTATTTGGGTCCACACCGCAAACAAAGTGCCTGGCACTCTATTCGGGTCCAAACCCGGACAACGTGCCTGGCACTTTATCGGGGGCGCAAAGAGCCCAGTGAGAGGGGAGCCGGTGGAAAACCACCGGCTTTACCCGGGTTTTATGCGAAGGCGAAAACTCAGCTTCGTCAGCTTATTGCTTGCTACTACGGTTGCCGGGGGGTTTCATATCTTCTTGTGAGCGACTGGCCCAAGACATTCAAGGAAGCGTTTTGCGAGCGTTACCAGTGTCCATCGGACCAGTACTTGCGGCGGGCTTTTCGAAAATGCCTTTATCGCCGTGCGGTTTTACTGGCGCCGATAATCACGGCGGTCAGTCCCGCGTTCTTCCAAGTGGACATGGATGTTATCGAGCGAATTGGGAGCGCCCGAAGCTGGAGAGAACTGCACTCGGAACTGAAAGCCTTTTCAATCAACAGCCGGCTTCGCACGCGCCCTTTGAGGAGCCAGTTCCGGTTGCGCGTGTCTGGGAACCGGATTTGCAAGCTGGCGGAACTGTTGTTCGGGCCACAAAAGAGTTCGTCCGGAGCCAGTTGATCGGCAAGGGAACGCATGGCACGGATTCGCCGCGCCATCATTCGACATTCTGGACTTGTTCGCGGAAGCTCTCGAGCTCGGCTTTGAACTCAACCACCGCGCGTGAGATCACCGCGTCGTTTGCTTTCGAGCCGATGGTGTTAATCTCGCGATTGATCTCCTGCGCGAGGAAATCAAGGGTTCGGCCAACAGGTGCCGTTGACCTGAAACACTCGTCGCACTGCTTGAAATGGCCATCGAGCCTTGTGAGTTCCTCGCTGATGTCGGAACGGTCGGCAAACAGCACAACTTCTTTCAGCAACCGCTCGTCGTCCATGTTCACCGACGTGATGCCGGCTGCCTTGATGCGATTCAACAGAGCCTGTTTGTACAAAGCCGGAAGCTTGGGGGCGCGGGCGGCGATCCGGCTGGACAGTTGGCGAAGCCTGCGCACGCGAGCTGCAAGGTCACGAGCGAGATGAGCGCCTTCTCTGGCTCGCATGGCAGCGAGTGATTTGAGCGCTCGCGACAATGCCTTGTCAATCAGCGGCCAAATGGCTTCCGGATCATTCGTGGCAGAGGGCGGCTCAACCACACCGGGCAAACGGGTAAGGCACTCCAGAGTGAGCGGCGCGGTCAAGCCAAGCTGTTTTGCCAGCAAGCCCAGTTCCTCCGCATAGGTCTTTGCCAGGGACCGGTTGAATCGCACTTTGCCAGACCATGCTCGCTCGCCGATTTCGAGTGAAACTCGAACGGTGACCTTGCCGCGTGAGACATACTCGTTCACACGATCGCGAATTCGGCTCTCAACAAGTTCGAGCTCGCTCGGGATGGACACCG
>JARYMD010000146.1 GCA_029907285.1 Verrucomicrobiota bacterium
AGCACAAGAGCGGTCGGGCTGCTGACGTGGTCGATCAACGCGATGCGTGTGCGTGGTGTAACAGATGACAAGATGGCTTCGACGAGCTGGTCTTCGTGGTTCAGCGGGAACGGGACTTGCGCTACGACAACGCGGCACCCGGCCTGTTCAGCGGCGAAGTCCAACGCATTGCGGCAGGCGTTGTATTCGTGGTCTGTTGTCAGGAGCTCGTCGCCGGGCTTGAAACCAAGACATCTGAGGACGGTGTTGACTCCGGAGGTCGCGTTTGGAACGAAGACGAGATCATTGGCGTTGCATCCCACAAATGCGGCCAGTGCTGTGCGTGCCTCATCCAGCAACGCTTCCAACTGTCGGGCAAAGAAATTGACAGGTTGTTTTTCGATCGAGTCGCGGATGGTTCGCTGGAATTCGAGCACTGGCCGCGGACAGGCGCCGAATGAACCGTGGTTGAGGAACACGACTTTCGGGTCGAGCATCCAGAGTGCCGGGTCTGCGGCAGGGCGCGCAAGGTGGTCAAAGGATGAAGTTGGAATCATGCAACTTGCTATAAAAGGCCAGTGTAAGAAAAGAGAAAGATTGGCGCAACCTTTGCGCACAGTTGCGCCGGCTGCGAATAAGATTGTCCCTGAGGAAGTAATCGTCGAGAATACAATCCCATGCGAAGCTCTGGTGCTGCGGTGCATGGGATTGAGTCTGTCTCGGCCAGTGGGGTGAACACCCGGTGCCGCGTGGCCGCAACCGATTTGCATCAGCCATGGGTACTATGCTTGTAATCGTGCTGGTGGCGGCAGCGGTGTTGATGACACGCCATCGGGCGCTGAAAAGCTACGCGTTCACCGTTTGGGTGTTTGCATTTGTCGCGGCTGCTTTGGCGCATCCATTGCTGTTTGGCACATGGTTTGGGTTCGATCTGAAGCATCTCATTGTTCCGCTGATCCAGATAATCATGTTTGGCATGGGGACCACACTGAGCGTGGCTGATTTTGCCCGGGTGTTGGCTGTGCCATGGCCGGTTATCGTGGGCATGATTGCGCAGTACCTTGTCATGCCTCTTGTGGGGTTTGGGTTGACGCTGTTGTTTGGTTTCGAGCCTGAGATTGCGGCTGGTGTGGTGTTGATTGGGTCGGCGCCGGGCGGCGTGGCGTCAAATGTGATCAATTACCTTGCACGGTCGAACGTGGCACTCTCAGTCACGATGACGGCCACTTCGACGCTTGCGTCGCCCCTTATGACGCCGTTGCTGATGAAGTTGCTCGCGGGGCGTTACATCTCGATAAGCTTCGTCAAGATGATGGTTGATATCTTCAACATGATTATTGTGCCGGTGCTGGCGGGTTTGATTGCCAACAGGATGCTGTACGGGGGCGGGGGTTTTTTTGGGCGTGTGCGGCACGTGGTGTTGTTCTGCGCGGGATGTGTGGGTGCGTCGGTTTGCGTTGCACTGATGCCGGCGGGTCTGCTCGGAGGACTAAAAAGCGGTTTGGTTGTTGGGTTCGCGATGGTTGGCATGGTGGGATTCACGAAGGTGCTCATCGATCGCGTGTTCCATGGGCCGGGGAATTGGATGGACCGCGCGCTTCCGGTTGTTTCGATGGCGGCGATTTGCCTGATAATCGGTGTCATCACTGCGCGGTCGAGCGAGGACCTGAAGCGGGTTGGCCTTGCATTGCTTGCGGCGTCAATGATGCACAACGTTTTCGGCTACATGCTCGGATACTGGTTTGCCCGCGCGCTCAGGCTGAGTGTCATCGACGCGCGCACTGTGGCGGTGGAAGTCGGCATGCAGAACGGCGGGATGGCGACCGGAATTGCAATGAACACTCTTGGCAGCGCGAAAGCGGCACTGGCACCGGCCATATTCGGGCCGTGGCAGAACGTTTCGGGGTCGATTCTTGCGACCTATTGGCGGCGGCGCCCGCCGTGTGGGCGATGAGATTGCGGGATGCGGCTTGTTGCGTGCAGAGGCGCGGTTATTGGACAGAGCCAATGAAAATGAACGTCACAAGACGAGAATGGTTTGCCAAAGCCGGCATCGGCGGAGTCGCCGGGACGGCGTTGTCAGGAACGTTTCTCTCGGCCGAGGAAGCCGAGGCCGTCCGCGGCAGAGTGAATACGAATTCAGAGCCGACGAAGCTGCGCATTACCGATCTTCGAGTTGTGCCCGTGCGCGGCCAGTTCAGGAGCTATGTTGTTCGGTTGGAAACAAATCAGGGGCTCTATGGCTATGGCGAGATCAGGGACGGTGCCAGCGCCACTTACGCACTGATGCTCAAGAGCAGGATTCTCGGCGAGAACCCGTGCCATGTTGACCGCATTTTCAGAAAACTGAAGCAGTTCGGCGGGCACGGCCGACAAGCCGGCGGAGTGGTGGCAATCGAAATAGCGTGTTGGGACTTGGCGGGCAAGGCGTGGGGCGTTCCGTGCTGGCAGATGCTGGGCGGAAAGTTCCGGGACAAGATCAGGCTATATGCCGACACGCCGACTCACAGGGACCCGGAAGAAATGGGAAGGCGATTGGTGAAACGACGCGAACGCGGATTCACTTTTCTGAAGATGGACATTGGGCTGAATCTGCTTCGGGATGTGCCCGGGGCGGTTTCATATCCGCACGGGCAGGGCGTTGACCCGTATTCGCCTCGGGGCGCGTTTGCTTCTGTGCGCCATCCGTTCACCGGGATCAGGGTGAGCGAAAAAGGCCTTGGCGCGCTTCAGGACTACATGCGCAAAGTTCGCGACGCGGTTGGCTGGGACGTGCCGCTGGCTGTTGATCATTTGGGGCATTTTGGCGTCGAGGATGCAATCAAGGTTGCGCAAGCGCTCGACCCGTTCAATCTGGCATGGATCGAAGACCCGATTCCGTGGGATTACGTGGACGATTACGTGCGCATCCGGCAGTCATGCAAAACGCCGATACTTACGGGCGAAGACATCTATTTGAAGGAAGGGTTTGTTCCTCTGTTTCAGAAACGCGCGATTTCAATTTGCCATCCCGACCTTGCCACGGCGGGCGGGTTGCTCGAGACAAAAAAGATCGGTGATTTGGCAATGGAACATGGCATATCCATGGCAATGCACATGGCCGGGTCGCCAGTCGCATTGTTCGCGAGCGTCCATTGCGCTGCTGCGACGGAAAACTTCCTCGCGCTCGAGTTCCACGACGCAGACACAGAGAATTATGAGGACCTCGTGGACGGAGTGCCGAAGCCATTTATCGGACCCGACGGTTTCGTCACCGTCCCCGACGGACCGGGGCTCGGCGTCACGCTCAACGAGCAAGCAGTGAAAGAGGCAATCAGGCGCAGCGGTCAAGACCCTGAAAGACTATATTTTCCTCCGACAGAAGAGTGGAATCGGGAGCGGTCACATGACAGAATCTGGAGCTGAAGTGCGCCGTCGAAACGGTATTCGCTGCCCTGTGCAGGCGTTTGGCGCAGCGCAATTCGACAGCGCGAAATCTGATGTGTGGAGCAAACACTGAACTACGGGTTTCCTGGACCCGGAAAGCTCACCGGAATGAAACATTGTGTGTTGTGTCTTGGGCTGGTGCAGCGGTGAGGTTTCCCGGTTAGACAAACTCAAGCTGAATGGAACAATGAAAAGGACCATCGAACAAGCTCGGTTTGCAACTGTTGCCATGAAAACAACAAGACTCTGGTTGATCGGCCAACTGTTAGCCGCGTGCCTGCTCGCGCAAGCACAGGTCGGAGTGTTTACCAGGGAGCATTTGATTGAGTACACGCCCGACTGGAAAGGCGAACGTTTTCCGGACGGTCGCCCCAAGGTGCCCGATGACATTTTGGAACGAATGAAAGAAGTGTCGATCGAAGAGGCGTGGGCTGTTTTGAGGCGGCATGGTTTCAACAACCAGTTCGAGGGCAATTGGGTGCTCGCAGGACCGAAGGAGCCAGTGCTGGTCGGGCGCGCTGTTACAGCAGTTTTTCATCCGCTGCGGCCGGACGTGAACACCGTGATCAAACAGAAAGGCGAAAAAGAAGGGCGCGTTGGAGGACAGAACTCGTGGGTAATTGACACCCTGGTCAAAGGCGATGCGCTTGTGGTGGACCTCATGGGCAAGGTGATCGACGGGACGTTCATGGGCGACAACCTCGCCAACGCAATTTGGGCCAAAACGGGCGGAAAAGGCGTGGTCATTCACGGGGGCGCACGAGACATCGAAGGAGTCGAGGAAATACCAGATTTCCCGGTGTTCAATCGCGGCTGGGACCCGTCCGCCATCGCTGAAGCCATGTTAATGGGGATCAACGTCCCGACTCGAATTGGCCGCGCGTCAGTGATGCCGGGCGATGTTGTGCTGGGCAAGAAAGAAGGTGTCATTTTCATCCCCGCACACCTTGCGCAGGAAGTTGTCGAGACTTCGGAAATTGTCCGGCTCAGGGATCAGTTTGGACATCAGCGGTTGCGCGAAGGGAAATACACGCCCGGGCAAATAGACCGCAAATGGACCGAGGACATCGAGAAGGATTTTTCGGAGTGGCTGAAGGCAAAAGGCAAAGAGGTCACACCCGAACAGCGCGAACGATTGTTGCGGGGGCGGACGTGGTGAGTCGATGTCTTGTTTGAGCCGCAACATTGTGGTCCGGCGCATGTGCGAGCTTGAGTTGGCGCCTGATGCGCCACGGCCGGCCCGGAAATTCCACTGGACTGAAGGCATGCTTGAATCTGCGGAGTTGGCCGGCGAGGTTTACGGGCTGGAGACTGCGGACTGAGATTGGCTGCTGCTGCGGATTGGACAGACACGGTGAGGATAACCTTGATATGCAAATGAACATCAGCCGTCGAAGATTGCTTGGTTTTGCTGGTATGGGCCTTGGAGGTGCGCTGCTGAGCTCGAGACCCGGAAGCGAACTTCTTGCTTCGGAGCCGACACAAAGCGCCCAAAAGGCCGCGGGGCCGCTGAAAATAACCAAGGTCAGGCCGATTCTCACCTCGCCGCAGCCGGGTGTCAGGTTTGTGGTTGTCAAGGTCGAGACTTCGGAGCCCGGATTGTACGGGTTGGGGTGCGCAACGTTCAATCAGCGGCCACTGGCGGTCAAGGCTGCGGTTGAAGAGTATCTTGACCCATTTTGCCGCGGACGTGATGCGGACAACATTGAGGACATTTGGCAGACTGCGTACACAAGCTCTTACTGGCGGAACGGGCCGGTGCTGAACAACGCACTGAGCGGGCTTGACCAGGCGCTCTGGGACATCAAAGGAAAACGCGCGGGGATGCCGGTTTATCAGCTTCTTGGGGGGAAATCCAGGTTCGCCGTGGCATGTTATGCGCACGCCTCGGGGCGAACGCTCGAGCAATTGGCCGAGAGCGTGCAAGCGAAGAAAGAACAAGGGTTCAGGCACATCCGAATTCAACTCGGAGGGTATGGCTCGCCTCATCTTTCGAGCGGTGCTGATTTTCGCGAATCAGGTTTCGGGTCGGCCCGGGACACGCACATGGATGCCGGGCCGTATCTGAAGTCGGTGCCGCAGATGTTCGAGCACATCAGGAGCAAGTTTGGAGACGACTTGAATCTGTTGCATGACATTCACGAGCGAGTCGAGCCAATCGAAGCAATCAATCTGTGCAAGGAACTGGAAAAATACCGGCCGTTCTTTATCGAGGACCCGCTCGCCCCGGAAGCAATTGGTTACTTCAGAATGTTGCGGCAGCAAACGTGTGTCCCAATAGCGATGGGCGAACTGTTCAACAGCCCGCACGAGTGGATCGGACTGATTTCTGAGAGATTGATCGACTTCATTCGAGTTCACATCTCGCAGGTCGGCGGGTTGAGCGTGGCTCGGAAGATTGCAGCTCTTGCCGAATGGTTCCAGGTCCGGACCGCATGGCACGGCCCGGCTGATGTTTCACCCGTTGGCCACGCAGCGAATGCGCACCTGGACCTTGCGGTTCACAACTTCGGCATCCAGGAAGCTGTCGCTTTCAACCAGGCGACGCAGGATGTTTTTCCTGGCTGCCCCACGCTCAAGAACGGATATCTTCAGATTCGAGAGGCGCCCGGATTCGGAGTGGATATTGACGAGGAGTTGGCCCGGAAGTTTCCGTTGCCTGAACACCCCGGCTACTGGGAACCGGTGCGCCGGCGCGACGGCACAACCGTTCGCCCATGAAGTAAGGCTTCATTCGTTATTAAGGAACGACAAGCTGACCGCGAAACCGAAAGTTATGATCGCTTCTGTGCGAAGAAGATTCTTTGCCAAACCTTTGGTTTAGTATTGCGCCGACATGGCCAGACGGTTCACTTCTGAGTCCTGGCGTATGCTATGGCACGGGCGACCAAGCTCTCGGCAAAATTTGCGAAGGCCAACTCGGCACAAGGCTCGGAGAATGCTCCGAGTTGGCCGGAATCCTTGGGGGACATTATCAAGCACGCCGCATCATATAAGCGTTCACGGACCATCTTCGTTAGAAGAATCTCGTACCGTTTCGCGTAGGATGCATTGCGGAATTCCTCGAAAACCGGGAAATGTGGCTCTACCACGGACACGGGACGCGTAGAGCCAGGAGAATCCTCAAGAATCATGAGATATCCGAGCCATGGCCGTAGTGAGCCACGGAATGCTCCTTCACGAAATGCGGCCCAATAGTCTGTTGCATTTCCGAGCGCTTCCTCAGCCCGGTTGTTGTAATTGTTACCAAAGGAGGGACCAACTTGTGCCTTGAATTCCACCGTTGCCAGAAGGCGGCCGTCAACCACCACGACAAGGTCCCACTGCTTTTCAGCACGGTAGTATCCAGGCAACTCGACACGGGTTCATCGATGGACCGCGGTGTCGCTGAGACCAGCCTCGACAACAAGTCTTCTGATGGCTTCTGCGAAGCCGTCGAAGTGAGCTCCCCCGGTGACTGCGCTTCTCTCCCCGCGATCGCGCTCTCCAGACTTGCCGCCTTGCGCTTTGGCCTGCCGCTCCCGAGTTTTCCAGAAATGGCGAACCGCCTCCTGAACGACCTTGGTTAATTCCTTGTGATTCTTTGGCATCAGCTCTGCCTTGTTTCATGCACCTGAACGTTGACTGTGGAGAAAAGACCCGTAGTTTCTTCCCGAATCCGGCGCTCTGCCATTTTGAAGTAGTGAGGATCAACCTCGCAGCCTATGCTGTTACGCCCGCAACGTGCCGCAGCAACGCTTGTTGTGCCTGTGCCCATAAAGGGATCAAGCACTGTATCACCAACGAAGCTGAACATGCGAGTCAACCGCTCCGCCAGCTCGACTGGGAACGGCGCTGGATGCTCGCTGGTAGAAGCTCCTGTGAGCCCAGTCCAGATTTGCTGAAACCACCGCTGGTAGTCGTCCACAGAAATGATGCTTAGTACACGCTCGGCGAGCGAGGGTTTCCGATAGCCACCGGGCTTTCTCTGCATGAGTATGAACTCGATATCGTTCTTGATCACCGCGTTGGGTTCATATGGCTTTCCAAGGAACCCCGCGCCTCCATTATCGACTTCATAGGCCGCGTTTGCGATCTTGCTCCAGATTATCGGGGCGAGGTTGTCGAAGCCAATGCACCGACAATGCTCTTGGATTGACGCGTGAAGGGGTACAACAGTGTGGCGACCGTTGTTCTTGCGACGGGAGAGGCAGACATCACCCACAACGCAAACGAGCCGACCGCCCGGTACAAGTGTGTTGAAGCAGTGACTCCACACTCGGTCGAGCTCTGCGAGAAAGTCCTCATAATTTGGAATATGTCCGAGTTGTCCCTCTGAGTGTCTGTATTCCTTGAGTGTCCAATAGGGGGGCGGGGTCAACACGAGATGGATCGAATTGGGACACAGGTCCCCAAGAGAGCGCGCATCTCGAAGCAGAAGCCGATGAGTGGTCGGAACGGAACGGACCGCGTTTTCGACGAGACTCATCAACCGTGCGTCCTTCGCAATTGCCGGGATCGCAGTCTGCGGGTTCTCGAGTGATCGCAGTTCTTCTGGGACCAGCTCCCAGAGGTCGCTGTCCCACTCTTTGGCGAGATGTGTGCTCTGATTTCCCAAAGCGCTTAGCCTCCTCATTCGATCACTATACCAAATGTAATGTTCCCGTTTTCGCATTCCCTTATCCACCTAAACACAGACTCGATCTGCAAACCCGACAATGTTTGTCAGCTCCAACAAAATCTACATTAACATCGCTTTGCCGAAAGTCCGTCGCCATCAAGTTTTGTTCCTGCTCGCCAGCCAGGCGGGTGCTATGCAAAGCCGAGCCCGGTATTGCCAGGCGGCGGTTGGCTTTTCAGCCTTGCTTTCACTGTCCCTTTCAGTTCCAACGACGCGATACAAATCCGCCTGGTAAACTGATAAAGCAGAAAACCAACACAGTCTCGGCTTTTATGCTCGCGGATGCATCGAGGTATTCGCCCCGACGCTTTCAGCAGATGCGGTCTCGATGTCTGGTCCCCGAAGATGTCATGGCACCGAAAGCTGGCCAAGAACGGCAGAATGACGTGCGCCGGTTGTTTCCGGCAGATTTCCGGGCAGCCCTTTGATTCTGTGCCATGCCAGCACCGCAAATGCCGCAGGTTCAACAGCCTGAAGGGGCCAGCCCAGAGAATCGCTCGCAACAACTTCCACATTGGCGAAGAGCGCGCGCAGGCTTTGGGTGATTCTCTGGACGAGCGTGTGATTCGCCGCGCCGCCCCCGCACAAAATCACGCGGTCAGGTTTCACACCAAGGTGAAGGGCGTAGTTCAATGCAATCGATCTGGCCGTGTACTCGGTGAGAGTTGCAATCACGTCGATGCACGACAGCCGCCGCGCCTTGATTCTTCGCAGCGCGCTCTGCCAAAAGGTGTCACCGAACATTTCGCGGCCGGTGCTCTTCGGTGGCGGCGCTCTGAAGAACGGGTGTTCAAGCCACTCGCTCAAGAGAACCTCGTCAACGGTTCCCCTTGCCGCCCATTTCCCATCGGTGTCACATTTTTTTCGGCCGTCAGTGAAATGACGGACAGCAATGTCCAGCAGCATGTTCGCCGGTCCTGTGTCGAACGCGAGAATTCGCGGCGAATCTGTTGCTCGAAAATCAAGGAGCGTTACGTTGCTGATGCCGCCGAGATTGTTGACACAAGCCACGCGCTTCCGCTGACCAAATGCCAGCTTGTGAAACAGCGTTGCCAATGGCGCGCCCTGGCCGCCCGCGGCGAGGTCCGCCGCTCTGAAATTCGAGACCACAGGCAAACGCAGTTCTTCGACGAGCCACGCTGCTTCGCCAAGCTGAAACGTTGCCGGATTGCGCTTCGTCGGAGAGTGAAAGATTGTCTGGCCATGCAACCCTATCACCATCGGCCGGTCTTGTCCGAGCCCCGAACGCACAGCAAATGCATAAAACCGACCGAGGTCATGATGGAGCTGCGCGACCTCCCAACTGCTGGACCGGCCGTTCGCAGCAGAAACAATCCGCTCGCGAAGCCGCATGGGAAATGAAACCTGCCAATGCCTCTTCAAGCTGACCTGCTTGTGCGTGACAGCGCAAAGCGCGCAATCAACACTGTCAACGCTCGTTCCGGACATTATCCCGAGGGCGAGATCGGGCCTTTGGCTGCCCCGCAAGGATGTTCCTTCGGTCATATGCGTCTATCGTTTTTCTGCGGGCCAACGCAGCTCGGCGAACCTGTTCCGCTTCAAGAATACACTCTCAGCGCTCCGAACCGCCGCCAGAAACGAAGCTTGATTTCAATCACTTGAACCAGCCTGGCCATGCGCCGCACGCGCGGTTCTCCCGGAGCGCGGCCCGGATGCACGCTCAGCGCGCCGCAAAATGCGTTCGCGGCGTTTGATCTCCTGGCGCAACAAATCCTCCGCATGCCAGCCGCGTTCCTGGCAGCAACAGGCAAGGTCGAAGAGGGCTTTGCCAATGGCACGCTGCGAACTCGGGAGAGCTTTCGGCATTTGCTCGCATTCGGGCCGGCGTTTCTGCCTG